>NZ_QVFI01000016.1:0-97249 GCF_003433845.1 Absiella sp. AM09-50 | reverse complement strand
GTGCTAATGTTTAATTATTTTTAAGACATTTTCATTTTTGCTTGACACTTAATCCAATTAATTAATGTACCATCTGAAGATAGCCCATACTCAATCGCAGTTGATTTAACAGAGTGATGTTGGAGTAAGACTCTGTTTATGATTTCTTCTTTAAGTGCTGGGGGATAATATTTGTTTTTGTCTTTTCTTAATATACTCTCCCCATGTTTATCAAGGAGTCTGATTAAATATTTTACATTTCCTATGAGAATTGCATATTCTTTGGATAATGAAGATATGCTCCTTCCTTGTTTTCTTTTCTCATAGATTTCTATTTTTTGTTCTCTCGTTAGTTTTGACATAATAAAATGCACCTCCATATTTGGTGTCCAAATTATGGGGTGCATTTCAAATGACAAGAGCTTTTGTGTTTTAAGCTTCTACTGTTTCGTATTTCTTTAACCATTTGCCTCTGCGATAATATATAAATAACCATAGTGAACTAATCACCCAGCTGACTGGCCATCCTGCGAAAACAAAGCCAATGTCATGGAATAGTGGAACGCTTGTTAGAATCCATGCCATACGAATACCACACCAGCAAGTAACCATGACAATCATAGGAATTGTAGTAATACCGGCACCACGAACAATTCCTGCAAATGCATGAGATAATGCTAAGAATACATATCCTGGCACAAGTACATGCATCATATATAAACCATAATCGATAACAACAGGGTCACTAGAGAAGATTTCAAGAACCTGTGGTCCAAAGATTAATAAGATTGCGCTAATGGAGATTGTGGTAATACAGCTCATAATACAGCCTGTTTTTCCACCTTTTTTAACACGATCATATTTTTGTGCACCCATATTTTGGCCTGTGAATGTTGTAAGTGCCATCGCAAAACTCATCGCAGGTAGAATGACGAATCCATCAATTTTAGTATAAGAACCACAACCTGCCATTGCCAAAGAACCAAAGGCATTGATATTTGTTTGTACAATGACATTTGAGAAAGATACGATTGCATTTTGAAGTCCACTAGGCAGACCTAAACGAATGATATCCATTAATGTCTGCTTGTGGATTTTTATTTTACGTATGGTGACTTTGTATTCCTGTTTTGTTTTCACAAGCAAAAGCATCGTTAGTAACATACTTGTTGTTTGAGCAATCAATGTCGCCCATGCCACACCGGCAATCCCCATTTTAAATACCACAACAAACAATAAATCCAGAATAATATTTAATACGGATGATACAATCAGGAAGTATAGGGGATTTTTACTATCTCCTACAGAACGTAAGATTCCACTTCCCATGTTATACATCATAACGGAAATTACACCTAAGAAATAAATACGCAAATACAATACAGAATTGACCATAACATCTTCTGGTGTTCCCATCAGTTCCAGAATTAATGGACTGGCGATGACACCAACAATCGTCATGACGATACCCGCTAATAGTGTAAATGCTAAAGATGTATGAATTGCATCCTGTAGAGAATCATGCATGCGTGCGCCAAAATAACGGGATATAATGACTCCAGCACCAACAGACAATCCCATAAAAAAACTTACCAGCAAGTTAATCAGAGGTGCACTGGAACCTACCGCCGCAAGTGCCTGTGGTCCTATATAATTTCCTACAACAATGGAATCCACTGCGTTGTATAACTGCTGAAACAGGTTTCCTAATAATAATGGAATGGAAAACAGCAGCAGTTCTTTCCAGATGACACCCTCGGTCATCAGACCTTTTGTTTTACCTTCATTTTTCATTTAAAACGCTCCCTTAATTACTGTATTATTATACGCCGATGTAAGGATAAAAGATAGAGAAAGAGGTTTAAAAAGTAAAGAATTCCATAGGAGGCTATATAGGTTTGTTAAGATTTATGAAAACTTTGAATTATTAATAAAGCGATATTTCTAAGAAGAATGAATTCATGTACAGGCAATATTGCTGGTTTATCCTTTATAAGATACAAACGTACACGTATTTTAAATGTATTAGCGAAAAGGCTTACATTAATGTATATAAATTCGTTTTGTTTAAAAGTCTAAAAAAGATTACAAAAGTAGAAAATTTTTCTTGATTATGGAATTTATATGTAGTAGAATGGTAAAGGTTACATGATTAGGGAGAGTCATAAATACATCTCGTTATCTTTACATAACGAGTTTGATTCTGTACCAGTTAAATCTATAAAACTTATATTTAAGGAACTTAAAATGTGTATAAAAACAGTTTATACTGGTTTTATCATATATATTAAATCTATAAATATGAACTTATATAGATTATCGTGCAGCTATGAAGAAGGAGGAGGGGAAAGAAAGTAGACCAGAAATGGTTCCTATGAATTTCGAAAACAATGAGGACAAAAACAAATATAGGAATTGTTAATTTCTTATCTGAGGTACTCTTTGTTCTGCTAATCATGCTGTTGGTTCGTAATTCAATGGATTATACGTTACGTTTTGTTATTCTTTATTTTATGATTCAAGCAATGTTTGGCCATTACCGGGTATCTACTTTACTTATCTGGGAAGAGGTTCAATTGCTGATCAAAAGCCATTTATGTTTCTATATGGCAAGTCTGCTATTGATCCCTATTGGTAAACGTGTTTTATATCTTTTGTTATTTAATTTATTGATAACATTTCTGATGTTTATATTTGATGTGTTTATCAGCCGTACCATTCGTATTCTTCTTCGCAATTATGCCAAGGAACGTGTATTAATCATCGGTACTGGAAAAGAAGCACAACAGCTTGGACATGTGGTAAAAACAAATCGATTTTCACTCATGGAAGTTGTTGGATATGTGGATGTAAATGATAAAGAATTATTTCCACGCATTCATCAATCGATTGAGGTAGAAGGAGATATTTATCCTGTTAAAAATTTAGTCAAGGTTATTGAACAACAGGATATTGATACAGCGATTATCGCCATTCCTAATGCTTCAAGAAAACAAATGGATCACTTTATGAGTATTCTTTACAATAAAGTAGAAAAAATCAAATATCTGCCAAGAACTTCTGGGATGGTAACATTTGATACCAAAGTACAGGATTTTGATGGAATGTTGGTTATTTCTACTGCGAAAGGAAAAACAACGAAAGGTGCCTTGATCATGAAGCGGTTGATTGATATTGCTGGGGGACTTGCAGGAATGATTATTTTATTGCCACTATATTTCTATGTTCGTAAAAAGAACCATGCAAATGGGGATTATGATCCCATCTTCTTTACACAGGAGCGTATTGGTAAAAATGGCAAACCGTTTAAAATTTATAAATTTAGAACGATGGTACCGAATGCTGAAACAGTGTTAGAAAAGCTGATGGAAGAAAATCCTGCTATCAGAGAAGAATATGAAACAAACAAAAAGCTACGTAATGACCCAAGAATCACCGCAGCAGGAAAAGTATTGAGAGAAAAGAGCTTAGATGAGTTTCCACAGTTCATTAATGTCATTAAAGGTGAAATGAGCATGGTGGGACCAAGACCATATCTGCCAAGAGAAATCAAAGATATGGGCATATATTATAACAGTGTAATTGGCTGTACACCTGGTGTTACCGGGATGTGGCAAAGCCATGGAAGAAGCGATGTCAGCTTCGATGATCGTCTGAAAATGGATGATTATTATTATAGGAATTGGACCATTTGGCTGGATTTAACGATATTAATTAAAACAGTCAAGATGGTATTCAAAGGCGAGGGTGCCCTTTGATGGAGAATAAAACAAACTGGTATGTGCTATTTGTCATGGGTGGCAAGGAACAGCAGATTTGTGATTTTATGAATCAGGAATATGATAACTGGAAAGTATTCATCCCTAAGATTGAAATCATTCATACCAAACAAGGCAAAGAATTTTTTGTGGAAAAAGTGATGTTTCCAAGCTATCTGTTTATTGAAAGTGATATCCCTTCAAAAGATTTTCAAGATTTGTTGAAAAATATCAGAATGAAGAAAACAGGTATCATCAAAGAATTAAAATTTGATGAGGAAACACCAGCACTGAGAGATTATGAAAGAAAGTATCTGGAAGGCTTATTGAATCATGATTATAAAGTCACAAAGTCTACAGGCTATATTGAAAATGATAAAGTTATGATTACAGAAGGGCCTTTAAAAGGTTATGAAAGTTATATCACCAGAATTGATCGTCATAAGAAAAAAGCAGTGCTTAGTCTTGACTTATTAAACAAGGAAGTCAATGTTACAGTCTCTTTAGAGATTATTAAAAAGATATGAATCAGCGTAGTAGTTGTCAAAGCGCACTATACAAACATTCAAGGACATACTTAACCGTTCAACACTGCATGTGGGGGAAGGGAGAAGTATGTCCTTTTTACTTGTTTGAAGCGGATAAATGAAGGAGTTAATTTTATGGATGAAATAAATAAAACAAATGATGAAATAGAAATTGATATCAGTGCTTTAATGAAGCTTTTAAAGAAGAATATCAAGATGATTGTAATCTGTACAGTATTAGGTGCAGTCATAGCATTTCTTGTGACCAATTTCTTTATGACGAAGAAGTATGCAAGTTCCGCAAGAATCTATCTGATACCAAAAGTAACCGAACAGGGGTATGCAGATTATAATGCGGTAAACTCAAATTCAAAGATGGTCAATAACTATGTTTCCTTGATGCAGGGGGAAACAATCTTATCTAAAGTTGCGGATGAATTGAATATTGAGAATGTAGAAGAAGTAAAAAATTCACTTTCTATTACGAATGTGAACGAAACAGAAATTATAGATGTAAAAGCAACAACCGATGATCCTAAGAAATCACAGGCAATCGTTAGTAAAACAGTAGATATCTTCTTTAAGGAAATGCAGGAAAAACTGGATATCAAAAATATGACGATATCTGATCAGCCAAAAGTAAACGATGTACCTGTATCACCAAGTAAAAAGATGAATACAGTAATTGGTGCTATGGCCGGTCTATTGCTTTCATGTGGATATGTATTCTTACAATATCTATTTGATAAACGTTTGAAAACGAAAGCGGAGGCAGAAAGCTTCTTAGGTGTACCAGTATTAGGAGAAATTCCTTGGTTTGAGGATTAAGGTATGGAGTTTATTGATATACACAATCATTTAGCTTGGGAAATCGATGATGGGATGCCATCTAAAGAAGATGCCATCATTGCATTACAACAAGCAAAAAAAGATGGTATTACAACGATCATATCTACACCTCATTTTGTGCCAGGGCTTCATGATGTATCAAATATTGATATCATCAATGATCGAATAGAGGAATTGAAGGAATTAGCAAAAACTTATGATATTGAAATATACAGCGGTTCAGAAGTTTTTCTGAACCATGAGTATTTAGATATGATTGATAGCAAAGCATTTAATACATTAGCAGATTCTAAATATTTATTAGTGGAATTTGATGTTAGACGAAATATGGATCATAACGATTATGCGGAAGATTATCTGTATGAATTAAAAGTCAGAGGATATCGACCTGTTATCGCACATGTAGAGCGTTATTTTCCAAAAGGTATTGATTTAGATAGAGTACAGTCATGGATAGAACTAGGTTGTTATATCCAAGTCAATCGAACAAGTCTTTTAGGAACACATGGGGATATTTGTAGGAAGAATGCAGAAAAGCTTTTAAGAGAAGGCATGGTACATGTGATAGCAAGTGATACACACAGAAGTGAAGGTCATCGTATCGCAAAGCTTTCTGATGTGTATTCACTAATTGAAAAAGAATATGGAAAAGAAAATGCAATCCTTTTATTACAAGTTAATCCCAAACATATTATTCAAAATGAAACTTTAGAAGGAATGGAAGTCATAAAGAAAAGATCTATCTTCGATAGATTAAGAAAGAAAGGAAGATAGGATGGAAAGAAAACTTGCGCCAAAGCGACATGATAAGAAAAAGAAAAAAACTATCAAACAATCGCAGTTTGATTTTTCAGAAGTATATCGACAGTTAAGAACGAATATTGAATATTCACAATTTGAAGGAGATATTCAAGTAGTCAATCTAACAAGTACAAATCCAGCTGAAGGAAAAAGTTCTGTGGCATCAAATTTAGCAACAGTGAGTATTGCGAAATATCACAATGTCTTATTGATGGATTGTGATTTAAGAAAACCAGTACAACATAAGATATTTAATGTTTCTAATAAAGTCGGATTAAGCAACTTAATGAAGAACTTTGATAGTTTTGATGTAAATGATGATACATATTTCCAGAAATTCAAGGATAACACAAGTGATGGAAAGCTTTATTTACTAACAAGTGGAATGAAGGTACCTAATCCATTGGAGCTTTTATCAAGTGAAAAGTTTAATCATTTAATAGAAAAACTAAGAACAAGATTTGATTTCATCGTGATTGATTGTCCACCAGTAGATGCGGTGGCAGATGCAATTCCAGTGAGTACAGTTACTGATGGAACAATCTATGTAGTATCAGCGAAAGAAACAAACAAAAATGATGCAAAAGCGGCAATCACACAGCTTCAAAGAAATGGTGCCAATATTCTTGGAACTGTACTTACAAAAGTAGAAGCAGAAGCGAAACATTATTATGGCTATTACTATAATAGTGAGTCATAAAGGAGGCATAAGGTGAATTATTTTTATGCGTATATTCCTGATCATAAGCAACAGGATGCGATTTTACAATCTGTGCATTTGTCAGAAAAACAAGTTTATATCGATGAAAACAGAGAAGACAAAAACTGGAAAGATTTATTATCAAAGATTAAAAAAGAAGATACAGTTTTTATTCCTTCTATAGAAATGTTATCTTTTGATGAAGAAGAATTAAAGAATAAATTAGAAACAGTTAAAAATAGGAAAATTCAGTTAACATGTTTAGATAAGAAAACGATTGATGCGACTTTGTTGTTGGAATTGATAGAGTTTTTAAATTTCAGCAGAAGAAATAAAGCAAGAGAGCTTCAAAGAGTAGGAATTGAGAAAGCTTTAGAGAAAAAATATAAAGGCGAAGGAAGATTTGGGCGTCCAAGAGTCGTAAGACCGGATGATTTTGAATATCAATTAGATAGAATTTTTAATAAAGAACTAACTCATGAATCTTATCGTGAAGAATTGGGTATGAAAAGATCAACTTATTACAAATTAGTACATGAATACAAGTTGAAATTAGAAAAGGAAGAAGGCAAATCGTAATGGAAAATATAAAAAAATTTGGTAAACATATTTTCTGGATTATACAATTAATTGCCAGCTTGATTTTATCTTATAGTGTTTATAAAATTCTTCCAATGAAGTATTTGATTTTAGTTATTCTAGTTTTAGCTATTTTATTAGGTTTAGTAATATTTATGCAAGTAGCAAGTAAAACGAATAAAGCAGTGAAAATAGGTAGTAAAGTATTAGCTATTGTTTTGAGTATTTTAATGATATTTGTGAATGTAAAAGTCATCAATAAAGTTCAACAAACCATCGATAAGATTTCAAATGGAAATATCCAAACAACAACAGTTTCAGTACTTGTGAAAAAAAATAGCGCTTTTCAAAAAATAGAAGATTTAGATGGAAAACAGTTCGGTATCATGAAAAATATTGATCGTGAGAATACTGATTTTATGTTAAATCGTTTAAACGAGCAATTTAGGAATCAAGTATCTAAAACAGAATACGCAAGTGGAGAAGAAATGCTTCAAGATCTGTTAGACGAAAAAACAGATGCAATCATCATGAATGAAGGATTTCGCGACAGCTTTAATCTGATTGATAAAAAATTTGAATCTGATACGAAGGTAATTTACACATTGGATAAACAAAAAACGATTGAAAATCTTAAATCAGCTTCAGTGACAAAAGAAAGTTTCATTGTTTATATTTCAGGCATTGATACAACAGGGCCTATCACAACAACAAGTCGTAGTGATGTGAATATGTTGATGGCAGTAAATCCAGTGAAGAAAAAGATTGGATTAATCTTTATTCCACGTGATTATTATGTTCCATTACAATGCCATGATGGTGTTTGTGAAACTGGAGCCATGGATAAACTGACACACGCTGGTTTGTATGGCGTGGAAGTAAGTCAGGCAACAATTGAAAACATCTTAGGAGTAGATATTAACTACAATGTCAGAATCAATTTTGATACCTTAACAACGATGGTAGATGCATTAGGTGGTATAGATATTAATTCAGATCAAGATGTGAATTTACTTCATGGTGCAGGATGTAATATCAAACAAGGCAAGAATCATGTAAATGGAGCTTGTGCGTTAGGCTTTGCAAGAGAACGCTATGCCTATAATGCAGGAGATCGTCATCGTGGTGAGAACCAACAAGAAGTGATTCGTGCAATGATTAATAAGATGACAACAACCAATATTATCAAGAATTATGAATCAATACTAAACGCAGTACAAGGTATGTTTCAAACAAATTTGAAAACAGATGAGATAACAGCACTAATTCAGATGCAAATCAATGATATGTCAAAATGGGATGTACAAAGCACTCTAGTAGATGGTACAGGCGATATGGTGCCTACGTATTCTTATGGAAGTACACCTTTGTATGTTATGCGACCAAATACTGATTCTATTAGTTCTGCGAAAACTTTTGTAAATGAAATTATTAAATAAAATGAGGTGAAGAAATGAAAGTATGTTTAGTAGGATCTAGTGGAGGACATTTAACTCATTTATATATGTTAAAACCATTTTGGGAAAATAAGGATAGATTTTGGGTTACATTTGATAAAAAAGATGCAAAAAGTCTACTAAAAGATGAAAAAATGTATCCATGTTATTATCCAACGAATAGAAATATAAAAAATTTGATACGAAATACAATTGTTGCGTGGAAAGTTCTTCATACTGAAAAACCAGATGTAATTATTTCTTCTGGTGCAGCAGTGTCTGTTCCTTTCTTTTATTTAGGTAAAATTTTTGGTGCTAAACTAATATATATAGAAGTTTTTGATCGTATTGATAAACCTACTTTATCTGGAAAATTAGTATATCCTATTACGGATAAATTCATTGTACAATGGGAAGAAATGAAAAGCGTTTATCCTAAAGCGATAAATTTAGGTAGTATATTTTAAGAGGGGGATTAATATGATATTTGTTACAGTTGGAACACATGAACAGCCTTTTAATAGGTTGATTGAGTATATAGATAACTTAAAACGAGATGGTTTTATAAGTGAGGAAGTAATAATGCAAACAGGTTATAGTACTTATGAACCCAAATATTGCAAATGGAGCAAACTACTTCCGTATAAAGAAATGGTGGAAAATGTTGCTGATGCTCGAATTGTTATTACTCATGGAGGACCAGCAAGTTTTATAATGCCTCTTCAAATTGGAAAGACACCGATTGTTGTACCTAGACAGAAGCAGTTCAATGAGCATGTTAATGATCATCAAGTGGAGTTTGCTAAAGCTGTTGCAGAGAGAATGGGAACAATTATACTAGTCAATGAGATAAATGAATTAAAGCAAATTATTGAAAATTATGATGAAGCTGTTGATGGTATGCCTTCTGGGATGAAAAATAATAATGAGGCTTTTAATCAAGGACTCGAGACAATAGTAAACGATTTTACTAAAAGGAGAAAACAAAATGACTAAAGTCGGTATTTTATCAATGCAAAGGATAATAAATTATGGGTCTTTTCTTCAAGCATACGCACTTAAAACACTTCTTGAAGAACAAGGACATGAAGTTCAATTTGTAGATTATCGAGTTGGAATGCCTTTAATCGAGTCAAATGATGCAAATAAAAAAAGTGCTTTAGGAAAAATATATAAAGTGTTTGAAGCGTTGGCATATGATGCACCGTTAAAGCAAAAATTGCAATTTATTTTATACAAGAAGCAATTTGCGAATAAATATCATAATTTACTTGGATTGACTGTTCAACCCAATTATACTCCTGAATTGGATGTTTTGGTTATTGGAAGTGATGAAGTATTTAATTGTGTGCAGAAGAATCCAAATGTTGGATATTCCCTTGAATTATTTGGTGCAAATAATAAAGCAAATAAATTAATTTCTTATGCTGCATCTTTTGGAAATACAACAGTAGAAAAACTTAAAGAATACAATAAAACTAGTGAAGTTGGTGAGTTATTAAAGAAGTTCAATTGTATATCTGTACGGGATGAAAATTCAAGACAGACGGTACATGTTTTGACAGGAAGAGAAGTACTAAATCATCTTGATCCAGTGTTAGCATATGACTATATCGGAAAATGCAATAGAATACCTACACTTCAAATCAAAGAAAAATACATGATTTTATACGCATATTCTGGACGTATTTCAAAAGAAGAATCAGATAAAATTGCAGCGTATGCAAAGAATAAAGGATTAAAAATTTATGCAATAGGAGGGGTACAACGATGCGCAGATCGTTTTGTAAATTGTTCTCCCTTTGAAGTTTTGGCTTATTTTGCAAATGCTGAAGAAATTATTACAGATACGTTTCATGGTACGATTTTTTCTATTATTACAAGACAAAAATTTACAACACTTGTACGTAAAAGTGTTGGTACATCATATGGAAATGAGGAGAAATTAACAGATTTATTAGTTAGATTGGGGTTACCAGAGAGAATTGCTTTTAATATTGATGAAGTCTTTGCACATCAGAGCGAGTCCATTGATTATGATACGGTGCATACATTTATTAATAAAGAACGAATGAGAACGTTTGAATATTTAAAACATGAAGTGAATTGAAGTCAGGAGGGCTTAGAATGGAAACAATAGCTAAAATTGGAATGGATTGCGTAGGTTGTAGAAGCTGTGAACAATCTTGCCCCCTAAAATGTATTACAATCAAAGAAAACTCTGAGGGTTTTCTATATCCTGTTATTGCAGAGGATGTTTGCGTGAAGTGTGGTCTATGTTTAAAGAAATGTCCGATAAATAAGACTGAAAAAGAAGAACATCATCCACTAGAGGCTTATGCATTAAAGGCAAAAGATAAAAGCTTCTTATTTAATTCTGCATCTGGAGGTGCATCGGATGTAGCGGTCAAAGCAGTGTTGGATCAAGGCGGTTATGCTTATGGTGCAGCCTATGACGAGAATTTTTCAGTAAGTCATATTGAAGTATCAGATGAGGAAGGTCGAAAGAGAATTCAATCATCTAAATATGTCCAATCTGATTTAAAAGATACATTTTCAAAGGCAAAAGCAAGATTGGAAAGTGGTAAAATGGTTCTGTTTACAGGATCACCATGCCAAATTGCAGGTTTGTATGCGTTCTTAGGAAGAAATTATGATAACCTATATACTATAGATTTGATTTGCCATGGTGTACCCTCTCCTAAATTTCTGCAAAAATATTTTGAATATCAAGAACGAAGAATGAAAGGTAGTATTATTTATTTTAATTTTCGTTCCAAAGATAAACGTGGTTGGGGCACACAGTATCTTTTAAAGACAAAGACAAAGACAAAGATAAAGACAAAGATATTAGCTCTTGATAAATATGGAAAACACTTCATGGATGGAGACTGTTATCGAGAAAGCTGCTATCAATGTAAATTTGCTAATCTAAATAGGCCAGCAGATTTAACGGTAGGAGATTTTTGGGGAATAAATAGATGTCATTCGGAATTTTCATCTGCATTAGGTGTTTCTTCAGTAGTTGTAAACACTGAAAATGGAAAAAAACTTTTAGATTTGATGCGAGTTGATTCAGAAATTATTCCTGTCACATTGGATGAAGTGCTAATTAAGCAGCATAATTTACAACAACCAACTTTAAGACCATTAACACGTGATAATTTTTATTTTGAAATTGATGATGAAAGATTTATTAAAAAAATAAAAGTGGGTTTGAGAATAAAAGAACGTGTAAAAAGTATTATTCCATCTAAAGTGGTAGAGAAGTTGAAGCAGTATATAGATTAGGAGAAAGAAAGATAATATGAATGAACCAATTCGAATTTTACATATATTACAACGGATGGAAGCAGGAGGAACCCAGGCACTTTTAATGAGTATTTACAGAAAAATTGATCGATCAAAAATACAATTTGATTTCATTGTAGAATATCCAGAAAAGCAATTTTATGATGATGAAATCATAGCATTAGGCGGAAAAATTTACTATACTTCTATCCGGAAAGATTTCAATTTGGCAAAATTTCAAAGAAAACTTTATCAAATTTTAAAAGATTATCCTGAATATAAAATTGTGCATGTACATGCATATACGATAGGATACTTTTGTCTTCGAACAGCAAAAAAAGCAGGTGTTCCTGTTCGAATTGCTCATTCTCATAGCAATGGGATTGTTCATGATAAAAAATATTTTATAAAATTATTAATGCAAAAACTATTTTTAAGACATGCTACTGATTTTATGGCTTGTTCAGAAGAAGCAGGAAAGTATCTATTTGAAGGAAAAGATTATGTGGTGTTAAATAATGCTATTGATTCTTCCCAATTTATTGCTCAAATAGATGTGCGAAATAATTTGCGAGAAGAATTTGGGTTAAACGAGAAATTTGTAGTAGGACACGTGGGAAGATTATGTCCAGAAAAAAATCACATGTTTTTAATAGATGTCTTTGCACAGATTAAAAAGATGAAAGAAAATGCGATGTTAGTTCTTGTAGGTACGGGACCTTTAGAACAAGAAATCAAGCAAAAAGTATCTGATATGGGGTTAACAGATAGTGTTGTTTTCTTAGGTAATAGAAAAGATATGAACCGAATTTATCAAACATTTGATATATTTATCTTCCCTTCGCTTTTTGAAGGCTTAGGGATTGTTGCAGTTGAGGCTCAGGCAGCTGGTATCCCAGTAATAGGTTCAGAAAGATTGCCACGGGAAATAGAAATTACGCCATTGTTTAATCGTATAAACATAAAAGAAGGAGCTAGAAAATGGGCAGAACTGGCACTTTATTCTGCTGAAAACTCTGTATGCCATACTAATATGCAAAAGTATGTGATAGATGCGGGATTTGATATGGATGCTACAGCAAATATGCTACAGCAATACTATATGAGAAAATGGAATTAATATACAATAGAGTTTATGAATAGAGGTAATCAAAAGGTGAGGAAGGATGAGCTGAGAATGTTGATATCTGTAATTGTACCAATATACAATGTAGAAAATTATTTGAAAAAGTGTATAGAAAGCGTATTGATTCAAGATAAATGTAACTTTGAATTGATATTGATTGATGATTGTTCATCGGATAATTCTTTGGATATTGCAAAGCGTTATGAAAATCGAAGTAATGTTAGGATTATAGGGAAGGAAAAGAATTCTGGATTATCTGATACTAGAAATATTGGTTTAAGGGAAGCAAGAGGTAACTATATTTTGTTTTTAGACTCAGATGATTATATCGAAGATGGTTCCCTAAATACAATTTGCAATATTATAAAAACTCAAAATGATCCAGATGTTATTTATTTTGGCTTTTATGAGGAAAATGAGAATACAATGCAGAAGAGATACGGTTACAAAAGTGATAAAAATAAGTTATACGTTGGTATTGATTTTGTGAAAAGTGAGTTGTCACAGAGATCCTTATATGCTGCCGCTTGTTTTGGGGTATATAAAAAGGAATTTTTGATTTCCAATAATATATATTTCAAAGTTGGCATATTTCATGAAGATGAACTATGGACTCCGCAAGTTGTTTGCAGTGCATATACAATTTTTACTTCTGATTATGCCTATTATCATTATGTAAGACGTTGTGATTCGATAACAAGAAAACAAGATAAGTCACAAAATGGAATTGACTTAATAAATAGTTGTAAAGAACTGGATTATTTATCTAGCCAGCTAACCGATTCAAGATTACGTAAACTGATGGATAATCATATAGCAATGCTGTATATGAAAGCAATGAGTGAGGGGAAACTCTTTCAAAGAGAAAAAAATAAATATGTGAATAGGTTTTATCCATTGAAAAAAACATGTTTTCCTAAGGATAAAGCTAAAGCTATGTTGTTTGCATTAAGTTTGAGGATGTATTATTTTGCAAATAATTTGAAATAAGGAATGAAAGATGAATAAATATAAAATTAGTGTATATAGTTTAATGTCATATGCTTTATTTTTTGCAGTATTTAAACCGAGTTTTTTGCCAGCAACGATAAGGCAGGCATTGAAAATTGCGATATTAGTAGGAACTTTTTTCTTTATAGTATGTAATAGCAAACGAAAGCAGTTATTTAATTGCTCGTTGATTTTTGTATCGTGTGTACTGTTATCTGCTATAGTGGTTGGTATTAGAGAAAATTACACATTTAGAGATATTTTAGATTCTGTGTTATATGCACTTACTTTTTATGATCTCTATACTTTTGCTGGATTATGTAAAAATAAAGGGTGTTCATATAAATTAGTTAATAGTATGTACAAAATTAATTTTGTTTACTGCATGTTAACTATAATCTCAGTTGCCATAGTTGGCGTACAAAACAATAGTAATACAGATGTTTATTTGTTTGGAAATAAATTTACATCAGCGTATCTGTTTATTCTTCTTGTAGCATTATATGGGGCTTCACACAAGATGAGTAAAAAACGAAATAAAGTGACTTTGTGTGCAATATTTGTATTTTCTATCGCATTTTCATTTTATATGGATTGCGGAACTGCAACAGTAACGTTGGTAGTTTTACTTATAATTTGCCTAATTTCTGATAGAATAAGACAGTTAATAGTTAATGAAAAATATGTGGTGCTTGCATTGATCATGTCTGCAGTTATTGTAATATGGATTGAAAGAATACTAAATGTTGATTTTATCAATCAACTAGTATTTCAATATTTTGAAAAAAGTTATACTGTTACAGGGCGTTTGGAAATTTACGGTAAATACTTGACGAATGTAATCTTAAGTAGTTTTTGGGTTGGTCATGGATATAGTAATTCAGTTATGAAGAATCTTACAGGTGTTTATGCGAATGCTCAGAATGGTTTGCTCGAAATGTTTGTTAGCTTCGGATTTTTGGGCGTTGTTGCTCTAATATATACTGTTTACTATTGTTATAAAAAAAGTGATAAAGGGATTCAAGTTTTCTATTTATCATTAATTGTGTATGGAATGATAATAGCTGCAGTGTTTGAGATTTCACTAAATTGGTTCTTTATGTTGGGAATATGCTTAATCAGATGGAATTGTAATTTAGATGAAAACGTGAGCCGAAAGAAAATTAGAAAAAAGTTTTAGATTTTTGGTTATATAGGAATGATCTCTTGAACCCCTGGTTAATCATGCTAGCTTTGCAGGAATCAGAACACTGAAAAGTGAATATTATCCAAAACAAAGAATGATTTGAAAAAGAGAGCATAAGTAATAAACATAACTGTCGTTATGCCTTGAGAAATTGGTTATAGTAGGTAATGATTATACCACTCGTAGAATCTATTTTCTCAGGGCAATTCAAAAGGTATATCCCATGTATCCAGATGCTGTAGCATCAAGATGTGATAGAGGTGACAGTACCATATCTTAGTTGAAATGTGTCGATGTTGCCTAATTTAAAGCCTACTTGCTTAATTTTCTTTAACTATCAAAGAGGCTTTTCACTTATTAGTTGCCTTTGGACAGAGTCACATGATGATACTAAACAGCCTTGGACTATCCTTCATTGAGACATGCATGGTTCTTCCAATTTTAGAATTCATCTGAATTTCATAGGGTATTTTGAAAGTTCAAAACTACCATGATTTATATGTCGACTCTCTTTGCATATAGAAACACCATTTTTGTCAATGATAATGCTGTTCTTGTAAGTAAGCTTAACACCATCTTTCTCTTCATCTGTGAAGGAAAGGTCAAGATTTAAAAACTGATCAATGATATTCTATGAAAAGTGAGTAATGAAATCAGGATAGTATTTACGTGAATTTTTTAAGAACAAAGTTTAGGTAGTTAACATAACTACCATAATTAACAGGGAACAAAAATCGTTACTAATCAATAAATGTGCACCGTCTGCAAGAGAATGGTACAATAAGTTAATAGCGCAAAACACCGCATTTTTTGATAAAATTATCAAGTGTTTTGACAAAAAAGAGGTAAATTTTTAATAAAATTGAAATCTTTAACCTTAATAAATTAAGGTTAAAGATTTCAAGAAATTATAGGAAAGTGTGGAGGATAAGAAATGAAGGTATCTATATTGTCTATGCAAAGGATAAATAATTATGGTTCACTATTGCAGGCATATTCTTTAAAAAAAATCATTGAATCGTTAGGAAATCAAGTTGAATTTATAGATATAAAAAGAGGTGAGAATCAGGCATTAAATGATCAGTGTGAAAAACTCGTTTTGCATAATGATGAAAAAAGTAGAAATTGGTTTGTAAAGCAAATTATTCGCGTGAAAAACAAATTTTCTAATTTAGAAGCAAAAAAACATTTTGAACAATTTAGAATTGATAAATTGGAAATATCAAACACAAATAATGATACTATGTATGATGTGTGCGTAATTGGTAGTGATGAAGTTTTTAATTGTTTGCAAAAATCTAAATGGGGATTCGATTCGCAGTTATTTGGTAATGTGAAAAATGCTAAAAAAGTAATTACTTATGCGGCATGCTGTGGTTCTACAAAAGTAGAGGATCTCTCGGAAGAGCTTAGAACAGCTATTGTTGCAGCTATGGATAATTTGAAGTCAATATCTGTTCGTGATGAAAATACAGCAAAATTTGCACGAATATTAACTGGAAAAGAATGTAACTACAACTTAGACCCTGTTGCAGTTGGTGATTTTTCTGAAGAAATTAAAAATATTGATTTAAAAGGAAAAGTGCCTAAGCGATATTGTATTGTTTATGCTTATAAAGATAGAATATCAGATGAAAATACAATAAATGCGATAAAAAAATATTGTAAAAAATACAATTTGGTGCCAATTGCTCCTTTTGGAAAACAAAAATGGATAAAAAACATGAAACCACTCACTCCGTTTGAGTTACTTAAGGCTTTTGAAAATGCGGAATGTATTGTTACAGATACTTTTCATGGAACGATATTTGGTGCTAAGTTTAGTAAAAAATTGGCAGTAATTATTAGAGATAGTAATAGAAACAAGTTAGAAGATTTAACTAAGAGATTAGGAATAGAAGGTCACATTCTTACAGATATTAATGAACTTGAAAAAATATTGAGTATCGAACTCGATAGAGCCGGAATTGATTGTTTGCTTAAAGACGCAAGAAAAGAGGCATTCAACTATTTAGAAGGAAATTTGTATCAGGATGTGCATAAGTGAAAGTGATAACGAATGGAAAAGAACAGGAAAAAATATTTAATAAAAAACACACTAATATTTACATTAGGTAATTTAGGATCAAAATTAATTACGTTTTTTTTGATTCCATTATATACGAGTGCTTTGACTACAGCGCAGTATGGCGTTGTGGATTTAGTGACGACTGTTAGTACAGTGGCGATTCCGCTTCTTACAATTAACATATGTGAATCAGTTATGAGATTTGCGTTGGATAAGGATGCAGATCAGGAACAAATTACACAGATAGGTACATATATATTTTTTATTGCGTGTCTATTTGGAACAATTGTTATTCCAATTTGCGCTCAATTTGAACAGATTTCGCCATATGCAGTATTGACCTATTTTTATGTAATAACATTGGCAGCAAGTCAACTTTATTTATGCGATTTAAGAGGAAAAGAACAGTTGCTCTTTTATTCTATAGGTAATATACTACATACTTTCTTTATCGCGGTATTCAATATTATTTTTCTACTTGCTTTTAAAATGCAGATAGAAGGATATTTATTGGCATTTATCTGTGCCAACCTCGTTACATTTTTTTATGCGTTGCTTGTAGGTAAGGGATATAAAAGCTTTAGATTGAAAAAAATTAATAAAAAACTTTTAAAAGATATGGCAAAATATTCTATAGTATTGATTCCAAATTCTTTTATGTGGTGGATTATGAATTCCTCTGATCGAATAATGGTTTCAAGTATGGTGGGAATTGCTGCTAATGGTATATATGCAGTTTCGTACAAATTACCGACACTTGTTTCTACGTTAACATCAATTTTTAATCAAGCTTGGAGTTATTCCGCTATTAGGGAAGACGGTGCATGTGATGAAGAAGAATATAATAATCGCATTTTTAAAATGCTTATCGGAATTGTTATGTTGATTGGAATTGGCATAATAACATTTGTGAAACCGTTTTTAAGCATATATGTTTCTGATAAGTTCTTTATTGCATGGAAATATACCCCATTTCTTATAATCGGATATGTCTATCTGACATTGGGATCATTTATGGCTACCAGTTATACTGTTCACAAAGATAGCTTTGGATATCTTTTTTCTGGAATTTTTGGGGCAATTTTTAATATTATATTAAACTTTGTGTTGATACCTATAATTAATGTATATGGTGCAGCAATAGCAACTTGTATGAGCTATTTTTTTGTGTTTATATTTAGACTAATTCACACAAAAAAATATATTAAATACAAAATAGGAAATATTGAGTTTATCTTAGGAAGCATTATTTTGATTTTTTCTTCAGCTATTATATATATAAATAATAATATTGGATTCGTAATTCAGCTTCTACTTTTTGGAGTGGCTGTTTGTATATTAGGTAAGCCATGGTTACAGATGTTGAAGAAAGTTATTGGTACTAAAAGGAAGTGATTAAGTTATGAAAACTGTATGTAAAAAAGACCAATGTGCAGGATGCAAAGCATGTGTTGAAATATGTTCGAAGAAAGCAATTCAGATAGTGGATTCTGTGGTAGCATATAATGCTATCATAGATGAAGATAAGTGTATTAATTGCGGTGCTTGTCATAAAATATGTCAAGCAAATAAACTGCCAGTTCAACTAGAACCAATAATATGGAAAGAGGGGTGGGCCAATGATCAGAAGATCAGGGAAAAAGCTTCATCTGGAGGGATGGCAACTGCAATAGAATTAGCTTTTGTAAATAATGGTGGGACTGTTTGTAGCTGTTCTTTGAAGAATGGGGATTTCTGCTTTTCTTTCGCACATACTGAAAAAGAAGTAATAAAATTTACTGGCTCAAAATATGTAAAAAGTAATCCAGAAGGCATTTATAGGAAAATAAATGATAAACTAAAAAAAGGTGAGAATGTATTATTTGTAGGATTGCCTTGCCAGGTGGCTGCTGTAAAGAATTTTGTAGGTGATAAAGAAAAATTATATACGATAGATTTGATTTGTCATGGTACCCCTTCGCCAAAGATACTTGAACATTTTTTTAATGATTATCATTTAGATATTAGGAATGCTCAAAATATAAAATTTCGTGTAAAGACCAAGTTCTATTTGGAAAGTGATAAAAAGCGTTTTACAGTACCCACGGTTGTAGATAATTATTTAATGACATTTTTAGATTCCGCTTCATATACTGAAAATTGTTATAATTGTAAATATGCCAAACCAGAACGTGTTAGTGATATTACATTAGGTGATTCCTGGGGAAGTGAACTGGCAGAGGATATTCAACGCAAAGGAGTGTCATTGGTACTTTGCCAAACCGAGAAGGGAAAAGCACTTTTGGAGCAAACTGATTTGCATCTGTTGGATGTTGATTTGAAGCGAGCAATACAATGGAACCATCAGCTTAATCATCCATCAATAAAACCAAAACAGCGTGATAAATTTCTAAAAGAAATAAATAAAGGAAAAAAATTTAAACGATGCGTTTGGATTAGCTATCCTAAGAGATGTACAAAAAAATTTATAAAGACGATTTTGTATAAGACGAAAATAACGCGGGGGGGTAAGTAAAACATTGCATAATTTTTACAGATAAGTCGCATTTATTACCTCATATACAAGAGGAGGCCCTGTGTTATCGTTTTTTTATAAACCGGATGTAAGTTTTTATAGTGAGAATGGTTCAACCGTAAATGAAAAAATGGTTGTATGTAAAGATGAATTCGGCACTTCTTATGTATGTGGTACTTCTTTTGCTCCCCCCTTGGATATCTCGGAAACTAGCTTATTTCATACATATCATGAGATTAAACCGTGAAGTTGCAAAAACATTAATTATTAATGCTGCTGGATGAGATAGAAAAGATGATGCTTCTCATAAAATTGGGTATGGTGTTGTTCTTATATATATTAGCGAAATATACAAACAACAAATGATGAAATAAAGTTTGTTTTGACTGATATAGTTGATTAATATTAAACGCGTACTTTCAATCTACATGTTCCGTGAAACTATAACGGACATCCATATTATGCTAGAGCAACTTTGGTGTATTTTTCTAATTGCGATAGAAATCAAGGGGTAGACTATACTAGTATGGAAATGGATATACACTTTGATAGTGTTTATTTTGATAAAAAAGGAAATGTATAAATAAAATCCGTAGTAAGCAATCAGAAGAAGGTCTTTTGACTCTTTATGAAGATGCTAGAAAGATGTATAGGAAATGGGATAATGTTAAACATATTTGCGAAAAGATTACGGACAAAAAGATTCCAAGAAAAGTTATTACAGAATCTGGTAATTGGGGTCTGAAGATTAATATGAAAGAAAGGTTGCATTCTAGTAAAAAAGATAATCTTATTTTTGAGAGTTGTCATCACTTTAAAGGAAATGAATGGAGTAAATCGAATAGATGATTTTATTAACATGTGTATTCCACGTTGATGGCTTGTGAATAGATTGGATATTGAGCATCAGATTAATGTTTATAATAAGGCGAAGTATAAGAAGAATACTGCAATCAGAGATGCTGTAATCATTGAATTATTGTTTTCTACAGGCATCAGGGTGTCTGAGTTATGTAATATCAAAAACACGGAAATTGATTTAGATGGTAGAGAACTATTGATATATGTGAAAGGTGTAAAAGAGCGTATGCTTCAGATAGGAAATGATAGTGTTATCATGACATTGAAGGCATATGAAACTATTTATCATACTAAAATTGATTAAACAGGCTATTTTTTTGTTTAAAAAGGTACCCACAAAAAAGTTCAGAGGTATCTACATGAGAATTTAGATATGACAATAAACAGCAACACCAAAGTTTAAAGGTCATCCACATCCATACGTTAATTTAAAGCACCATAAAAATTAATATTATATAGAACAATTAGTAAAATAATTGCTTTTTTGAAAATATATAAGATTTATTTTACTCAAAGATTTTTTTAAAATTAATTTAATAAAGATGTAAAATTGTCAGCATAATACGTTAAAGAATGTATAGTAATTTAATCATAAAAAACGATTAGCATTTCGCCATGGCACCAATCTGCTATGGCTTTTTTTGCGTAAATTTATGTAGTCTTTTTTACGTCACATATTAAAAATAATACCATTCTCAAATCTAAAGGAAAAGTAAAATAAAACATTATATGTATCATCCTTCATAGAAAAGAAAGAAACCATATGTTTGCCATTATAATAATAGGCAGGCAGGTGAATAAAAAATGGGAATAGAAACAAGTAATGAAGAAACAACAAGAGATGATGAGATCACTATTGATTTGATAGGATTGTTACTAAGGGTGAAAAAGTTTTGGTGGCTTATCGTCATAGGGATGATTGTGGGAACAGGGATATCCTGGTTATATACAGATAAATGTGTAACACCAATGTATTCAGCATCCTCTATGGTGTATTTGCGAGGCAGCTCAACAGATCCTACCGCAAGCTTTCAGGATATACAAGTAAGTACTGCTTTAACAAAAGATTATGAATTGATTTTTAGAAGCCGACCAATTATGGAAAAGGTAATTGAAGATTTAGACTTACCAATGACATATAAACAGCTTGCGGCGCGTGTAGAAATCTCTAATCCTAGTGATACGCGTATCTTAAAGGTAGCCATCAAAGACCAGGACCCAGAATTAGCAAAAAAGATTGTGAATCGTATCGTTGTACATGGTATGGATAGCGCAAAAGAAATCGATCAAAAAGATCCATATCTGGTAGAAGAAGCTGTCAAGGACTTGGATATTGTCAGTCCTAATAAGAAAATGAATATGATGGTAGGAGCATTAGCGGGTTGCATTCTCATGCTGGGTGTTATCTTTATACAATACTTATTGAATGATCATATCGTGACCAGTGAAGATGTGGAAAAATATCTGGATTTACCGGTTCTGTGTGAAATTGTAGAAAGTAAAAGCTGCAACTATGATCGTAAAGAAGGGAGAATGCGACATGGTTTTAAAAAATAATGATACGATAACATTATCCATACCAGAACTAGCACCAGCAGTTAAAGAATCCTTTATGGCATTACGCACCAATTTATTATTTATGAAGGATACAAAAATGATTGCGATTACAAGCTCATTAGCAAATGAAGGAAAATCAGTTACATCCTTTCATCTAGCATTGAGTTTTGCGAATGCAGGAAAGAAAACCCTATTGATTGATGGAGATTTGCGCCGTTCAAGACTTTGTAAATACTTAGGAATTGGAAAAGAATATCCGGGATTAAGCGAATTTTTAAGCCAACAACATGAAGAAAAGGTTTTTTCCACATCCATAGAAAATCTATCTCTTATGTTGAGTGGAAAATGTCCGCCTAATCCATCAGAACTTTTGATACAGGATAATTTTCCTGCGATGATGGAAAAACTACGAGAACAATATGATTATGTATTTATCGATACACCACCGGTATGTAGTGCCACAGATGCGACCATTATCGCCAGGGCGGTTGATGGTGTATTGTTGGTAGTAAGGAGTGATTATGTGAAACGTAAAGTGATTGAGAAAAGTAAACGTATTATCACAAGGAATGAAGGAAGAGTGATTGGCGTCGCATTAAATCGTTTAGATCAACACCATGCTGGTTATTATGGCTATTATGAAGATAAGGATAAATGAGGACTGTGTGAATAACACAGTCTTTTACTTCATGTGTGGCTTATAGAACACAGTATGATATGAATCGTGTAGTAATAATTGATATGATAAACATGTTTCGGCAGTGTTATATGGCATTGCGGTACGATTTGATGAAAATCCATTCTTGTTCTTTGAATTAAGAGGTATTGATGTGAATCGTTTTATCAATGTGACATTACAGAATAAAGTAGAAGTGATGCTGGAACATGCTGATGATAAAAGCGAACGCCAGATTGAGGAAGATAAAATCTATCAAGTATTTGGTCTATAGAAAGATATACATGAAAATCATAAAGCTTTGAAAAGGAGGAAGACAAAAACGATACTATGGATTTAACCAAAAATATTTGCTTTCATATATCTATGGGAATGCTCATAGTATGTCCTTCATCAAAGTTGAAGCATTATCAGTAGACCAATACATAAGAACTTACAATACGACCAAAAGGAAAGGGTAAATGAACGCTTTCCTTTATTTCTTTTAAAGCATATAAATTGAATGTATCAGAAACGTATATCACTTTAAATAGGGATAAGAGGTGTGGGAGTACACTAAATATATGAAGCATATTAATAAACAAAAATACAGCAGACCATCATATTTAAACAGATGATATGAAAAAGAAAGACTATAGAACATATGATATCGTATCGCATTCTATAGCCTTTTCTAAAGTTATTTGGTTTCGTATTGTAAAGCTTCTACACCTTGTTTACCAGAAGAAATTCGGATAACATTTTCTACATCATATACAAAGATTTTTCCATCGCCAATATGACCAGTATATAATACAGTTCTTGCGGCATCCACAACAGCCTGTACAGGTACATTAGATACAACGATTTCTGCTTTTAATTTAGGTAACAGCTTCATTTCTACCTTAGCTCCACGATAGTAAGAAGTTTGACCTTTCTGAACACCACAGCCCAAGACTTTTGTGACTGTCATACCTGTGATGCCAAGAATATCCATAGCAGCTTTTAATGCATCAAATTTTTCTGCTTTGGTAATGATAACAACTTTTGTTAATTTACCAGCGCCTTTTTCAACTTTGGCAGGAATGGCTTCCTCCACACTTACTTGTTGTGGCTTTACAACTGGCGTTGCTTCAATACCTAATGTTTCTGTTTCTAATGCAAATCCAGCATATGCACTTTCTAATCCATGTTCTAATTTATCTAGACCAGTTACCTCTTCTTCTTCGGTAACGCGTAGTCCAACAGTAGCTTTGATGATCACAAATACAATCGTCATCGTTATGGCAGTCCATAATGCAACACTACCAACACCAAGCAGCTGTGTACATAATAATTTCGTACCACCACCATAAAATAAACCAGCAGCTTCAGGCATTGTGTCTGTACCACATGCAAATAATCCAACACAGATAGTACCTAAAATACCACATCCTCCATGAACGGCAACTGCGCCAACAGGATCATCGATTTTTAATTTATAATCTAATAGCCAGACGACAAATACAACGACGATGCCAGCTAAAATACCAATGATGGCTGAGCCTAATACATTAACAACATCACATCCGGCAGTGATAGCGACAAGTCCTGCTAATGAACCATTTAAAGACATGGCAACATCTGGTTTTCCATATTTTACCCATGTGATTATCATAACTGTACAAGTCGCAAGTGCTGGGGCAACTGTTGTTGTCGAAAAAATCGTTGCTAACTGTAATCCATTGGTTGCCGCAGCACCATTGAATCCATACCATCCAAACCACAGGATGAAACAGCCAAGTGCCCCAATGGTGATGTTATGTCCTGGGATACCATTTGGAGAACCATCTTTATTGAACTTTCCAATTCTGGGTCCAAGTAATTTGGCTCCAATACAAGCAGTAATACCACCAACCATATGAATTGCACAAGAACCGGCAAAATCATGAAAACCTAATTGAGATAACCAGCCACCACCCCAAATCCAGTGAGCTTCAATTGGATATATAATCAAACTGATGACGAAACTGTAAATACAATAAGAAATGAATTTTGTACGTTCTGCCATCGCTCCAGATACTATGGTTGCTGCGGTTGCACAGAACACCAAGTTAAATACAAATGCTGACCAGTTGGTGTTTGTAAAATCAAACAAAGGTCCTTTACTGAAATCAAACCAGCCAATGAAACCACCAAGATCATCACCACATAATAAGGCATAACCGATTAATAAGAATGCGACAGTTCCTAAACAGAAATCCATCAGATTCTTCATAATAATGTTACCGGCATTTTTTGCTCGTGTAAATCCTGCCTCTACCATCGCAAAACCTGCCTGCATAAAGAATACAAAGGCTGCACCAATCAGGTACCATATGCCAAAGATTTGACTTAAAATTTCTTCCATATGTTTTTCCTCCTCTTTTTACATACATCCATTTCTATACAAAAAAAAGCGTACGTATCAAAATTGAAACACACGCCTTTGTGGTATAGAAAAAGATAGTTTTCTTGTATACACAAAATAGAAAAAGAAGCCTATGATTGTAAAATCATAAGCTTCTTTGCTTGTGTATGCGAATAGTTTAAATCAAACTGATTTTATTGTCAATTATTTTTTTACATTATTTTCAATGTAAATGGTTACATCGCTGATGACGGTTTAATTTGGTAAAATATTTCTGTGACAGTCCGATAATCATAGAATTCATGATCTAATAAGAAACATACAACAGAGCGCGGATATAAAATAGATACTTCTTCATTTAAGCGATATCCATCATCAAAAGACGAAGCTTGTACACTTGGGATATTTAGGATATGATAAAAAAACAAATGATATATATTCTAATAATGAAGTAGTGGAAATCCTTTGTGAATTATATAGAAGTTTCTAACTGGGTGTAGTGAGTGAATCATGAAGATACTATGAATCTGATACAGGCAATTTTTGCATGCGATAGTAAGCAAGTTGCCATATATATAGAAAAGGCGCATTTAGAAACAAGCATCTTACACTATAATGACGATGTCGATAGGTGTCAAGAGGGAAATGCATTGGCATATACAATCTTTTTAGCATATATATTATGGCTTATGGCGCAAAATGATTGAAAAATATGAATCATAAGATGTACTTTGGATAAGATTGTCAAAAAAATAAAAAAGAACTTTACTTTGCCGGAACCAAATGATAAAATATATAAATGGGTAGAAATCTCTACTCCCCGCTCTATTCAGGAAATAGGGCCGAAGACCATGAGGAGGTGTACAGAATGAAAAAATACGAAATCATGTACATTGTGAACGCATCTTTGGAAGAAGCAGCTCGTAACGAAGTTATGAATGGCTTACACAAGATCATTACAGACCACGAAGGATCAATCGATAAGGTTGACGAATGGGGTGTAAAAGAGTTCGCATATGAAATCAATCACATGAAAAAAGGTTACTATGTTGTAATGAACGTTACAGCTAACAACGAAGGAATCAAAGAATTCGATCGTTTGGCTCGTATCAACCACAGCATCGTACGTTATATGATCATCAAAACTGAAGGCGAAGAATAATCGCTCGATAAAGGAGAGATAGACTATGATCAATCGTGTCGTTTTGGTTGGACGTCTTACAAAAGACCCAATCTTAAGAAAAACCGGCTCAGGAGCATCTGTGGTATCCTTTACCGTTGCATGTGATCGCCGTATAAAAACCGAAGGTCAGCCAACAGCCGATTTTATCAATTGCGTAGCATGGAATAAAGTTGCTGATTTAATGGCACAATACCTTCATAAAGGAAGTCTAGTTGGAGTGGAAGGAAGAATCCAGACACGCAGCTATGATGACCAGACAGGAAAACGTGTATATGTTACTGAAGTAGTTGCTGACAGCGTACAGTTTCTGGAAAGCAAATCTGCAAGTGCAAACAATGCACAAGCTGGATATACACCTGATTACAATGCAAACAACCAGGGTTATGAACCAGATACATCAAGTTCACAGTCATCTTATTCCAGTGATTTTGCATCAAGCGATACACTTGATATCGCAAGTGATGATTTACCATTCTAAAGAAAGGAGATATTTCTATGGCATTCAAAAAACAGCGTATGGGACGTAAAAAAGTATGTTACTTTACAAAGAACCATATTGAAACTATCGATTACAAAGACGTTGAATTATTAAAACGTTTTATTAGCGCAAACGGAAAAATCATTCCAAGACGTGTTACAGGTACACGTGCTAAATATCAGAGAATGCTGGCTACAGCAATCAAACGTGCTCGCCAGATGGCTTTATTGCCTTACGTAAGCGAATAAGAATAGATTACCTCCACTTGTCAAACGGGTGGAGGTTTTTGTCATAATTAGGAGGTTCTTATGAAAAACGATACCAGAAAAATAACCGAAGGGGCCATGATGGTGGCGATTGTAGGATTGATGCTGTTTATTAATCGTCAGTTGGCTGGAATGATTGAATATATGATGTATTGGATTTTGACATTCCCTATTTTAATTTATACCGCAAAGTATGGTGTAAAGAATGCAATGGTGCCAAGTGTCTGTATGTTGATTTTAAGCTTTATGCTGAGTGTGCCTACCACTATCTTTTATATGTTCAGCTGTATTGTAACTGGTATGGTTTATGGCGGTGGGATAAGAAAAGAATGGAAGAATGGAACGCTGATGTTCTGGACGTTTCTTTTTACACTGTTTTCTTATTTGATCACTTTTGTTTTATTTGCCTCTATTTTTGGATATGATCCATCGGAAGATGTAGAAATTGCCAATATGTTATTATCCATGTTTCACTTGGATGTTGGCTTTAATATCGCAAAAGTCATATCCATCATCAGTATTTTATCAACGTTACTAATGAGTATTCTACAAACGATGTGTATTCATATGCTGGGAAATGTAATGTTAAAACGCTTTAAAATTAAGGTGCGCCCAATGAAGCCACTTTATGAATTAAAGGTGCCAAAAATCATAGGATTCATAATAATTGTTATTTGGCTACTATTTTATATGCAAAATGTGATAAAATTAAACCAAGAACTTTTAAATGTTCTGTTCGCATGTTATCTATGTGCAATGGTGTTTGCGATTGGCTATGGTGCATTGGCCTTGATGTGGTTGATTGTATTGCTTCGTAAACGTGCTGCTGTGTTTCTTGTCATGATTGCTATATTTGTTCCATACGTGAATTTTGTAGTGGCATGCATTGGCGTATTGGACATGTTATTAGATTTGAAACAGAAAATGAGTGAGGTGTTATTACATGGATCGCTTAGAAAATTTTAAGGTACAAATCGCTATTATTGTGATATTACAGATTCTGGCATTGATATCGTTATATTCTGTAGGGTTTAATGATATCAATATGGTGCCAATGGTAGTAATGTTAGTATTGAATATCGCTATTATCGTCTGGATCATGGTAAAATTTCAAAAGGATAGAGAACAACGAGATATTGATATCTCAAGAATTTTAGGGCATGATGCTAAAGATGCATTGTTATTTGGTGAAGTAGGAATTATTACCTATGATGAACAATATAATGCCACATGGATCAATGACTTTTTGGAAGAAAGAAAAATTGATGTCGTTGGAAAAAAACTTTCCAGCTGGATTGCGGAAATCACGGATTTATTTACTGGTGATGTAGATGTGATTACCGCAACGGATGATGATCATGTATATGAAATTACCCGAAAAGAAAATGCGCAGGTATTGTATGTCCGTGATATTACAGAATATGCTGTATTGAAAAAACGCTTTGAATCTGATGGTGTTGTGGCTGGTTTATTACAATTGGATAACTATATGGAAATCCAGCAGTATGTGGATGAAGGCAAAATGGCACAAATCAACTTACAGCTGCGTCAGCCATGTGTGGAATGGGCAAATAAATACGGCATGTTTATTCGTCGTTTGAGAAGTGATCGTTTTCTGGTTATCTTAAATGAACGGATTTTTGCGCAGGTTGTAAAAGATCGTTTTTCGATATTAAATACAATAAGAAAAAATGCAGAAGAAATAGATGTATCCATCACATTAAGTATGTCATTTGCTCGTGGTACAGATGATTATCAGTTATTAGATACCATGGTAAATGATTTGCTGGAGCTTGCACAAAGTCGTGGTGGAGATCAGGCTGCTGTTAAGAAATATGGAGAAAGTGTCAAATACTTTGGCGGTAATAGTGAAGCAAGTGAAAAACGTAGTAAAGTGCGTGTACGTGTTATGGCACAGGCAATCAAAGAAGCGATAATGGAAAGTAAACGTGTATTTGTGGTTGGACATTCCAATATGGATTTTGACTGTATGGGCAGTGCATTATGTATGTCACGTATCGCAAGTGCTTATGGAAAAGAATGTTACGTGGTTAGTAAAAGCGGTGGTATGGAGCCACAGTTGAAAGAAGCATTTACTGCTTTGGAAGATGAATTAGATTCCCGTCATCGTTTTATCGAAGATGAAGAAGCCACAAAATTGATTGGAGATGGTGATCTGGTCATTGCGGTGGATCATCATAACCCAAAACAAACTGGAGCACCAATGACTGTCATGTCCGCAAAACGTATTATTGTGATTGACCATCATCGTCGAAGTGAAGATTTTATTGGAAACCCACTTCTTGTCTATGTGGAAACCAGTGCCAGTTCTGTAAGTGAACTTGCAACAGAGCTTTTGCCATATCAGACAAATAAGGTGAATATATCAGAAAGTGAAGCTACGATTATGTATAATGGTATCTTGGTTGATACCAATCGCTTTAGAATGCGTACAGGAAGTCGTACCTTTGAAGCCGTTGCTTATCTGAAAAAGATTGGCGCAGACAGTATGAAAGCCGAAAACATGTTAAAAGAGGACTATGATGATTTTGAAGCAAAAACCTCTATCATGAACTGGTCTGAAAAATACCGTGGAAATATGATTATTGCGGCTGTTAATGACAATACGATAGAAGATCGTACCATGATGTCACAGGCGGCGGATTCTTTATTAAATATCAAAGGTATTGAGGCAAGCTTTGTCATTGCCAATATCAAAGATAACAAAGTTGCTGTTTCTGCACGCAGTAAAGGTGAAATCAATGTGCAGGTCATTATGGAAAAAATGCATGGTGGTGGACATTTCTCTGCTGCAGCATTGCAACGTGATGATACCAGTGTTGCGGCAGTAGATGATGAACTACGCGCAATGATTGATGAATATATAGAAGAAAACAAGGAGGATACAACAGATGAAAGTAATACTACTAAGTGATGTAAAAAAGGTTGGTAAAAAAGGAGATATTGTAGAGGTCAGTGATGGCTATGGCAGAAACTTCCTGTTAAACAAAAAACTGGCTGTTTTGGCCACAAAGAAAAGTATGGAAATCTTAGATGAAGAGAATCTTCAACATGATTTAAAAGAAAAACAGCTGGAATCAGAGGCTGAAGAACTAAAAAAAGAATTAAGTAAAATCGTTTTAGAATTCCATGTAAAAACGGGAGAAGGCGGCAGAGTTTTTGGAAGTGTATCCACAAAACAGATTGTTGCCCAGTTGCATGATAAATATGGTATCAAAGTAGAAAAACGTAAAGTTATCGACAATGAACCAATTTCTAATTTAGGATATACCGATGTAAAAGTTGATTTATATAAAAACAAAGTCATTGGTGTGATTCGTGTTCATGTCAATGGATAGGAGGAAACCATGAGTAAAGAACTGCCACACAGTAATGAGGCGGAACAATCCATATTAGGCGCCATGATGGTGTATCCCAATGTTGCGGGTGTCGTGTATGATCAAGGACTTGTGGCAGAGGATTTCTATCTGGATATCCACCAGAGAATCTTTCGTTGTATGTTAGATATTGTGGATATGGGAAAACCGGTGGATGTAACGACCGTCATTACCCGTTTACAAGATACAGATCAATTGAATTTAGTCGGAGGTGCTGATTATATCATCAAATTAAGTGATACAGCGATCTCCAGTACCAATAGTGTTTACTATATTGAAATGATTAAAAGCCGTGCCCATTTACGGCGCTTGATTGAAACAGCACAGGTGATTGCGGAAGACAGTTTTGATACCAGTGAAAGCCTTGATGTTATCATGGATAACGCAGAGCGTGAAATATTAAATGTCACAAGAAGCCGTAAAGCAACGGATTTCAAAAGCAGCCGTGATGTCATCAGTGGTGTAATGCAGGAATTGATCAAACTTCGTTCTTCAGATAATCGTGTAACTGGAATCAAAACCGGCTATGATGACCTGGATCGATTGACCAATGGTTTTCAGCGTGGTGATTTGATTATTTTAGCGGCTCGTCCTGCGATGGGAAAAACTGCATTTGCGTTAAACTTGGCGCTAAATGCATCCTTCTATAATCCAGGTGCGATTGCGGTATTCTCACTGGAAATGCCTGCGGAAGCCTTGATGAAACGTATATTAAGCGCAAAAAGTGCAGTCGAATCTAGTAAACTTCGAAGTGGGAACATTCTGGATGAAGAATTTAATAAACTGAATGAATCTGCCAACGAACTGATGGCATGTAAACTGTTTATCGATGATTCCAGTAATATCAAAATATCTGAGATATTCTCTAAATGTCGTAAATTAAAAAGCGAACATGGTCTGGATCTTGTGGTCATTGACTACCTTCAGCTGATATCAGGAAGCGGCAGAGGTGGATCGGATAATCGTCAACAGGAAATCTCAGAAATTTCACGTTCTTTAAAAGGGCTTGCCAGAGAGATGGAATGTCCCGTTATATCATTATCACAGTTATCACGTAGTGTAGAAACAAGACCTGATAAACATCCAATGCTGTCAGACCTTCGTGAATCCGGAGCCATCGAGCAGGATGCCGATATCGTTATGTTTTTATACCGTGAAGAATACTACAATAAAGACAAAAATGAAGCGGCTGAAAATGTGACAGAGCCTACCGATGTGGAAATCGCCAAGCATCGTAATGGGGCAACTGCCAGAATCCAGCTGGCATTTCAAAAAAACATTTCCGCATTTTTCAACATGGCGAAGATTTAGAAAGTTGGTTACCTTATGAAATTTGCATTATTGGCCAGTGGCTCCAAAGGAAACTGCTGCCTGATTAAACATAACGACACAAAAATCGTCATCGACTGTGGCACGACCAAACGATATCTGAAAGGATGCTTTGAACGCATTCAATATGATCCCACCCAGTCTGATGCGATATTGATTACACATACACACAGTGATCATGTATCCCAGATGAAGATGTTCAATGATATTCATACTTACGCAACACAAAATATTGAAACAGAGCATCTTCATGGGATTGCCCCTTATGATACACTGGATATCAAAGATTTCCACATTACCGTTTTACCAATGAGTCATGATTGTGAAGGAACTGTTGGTTATGTGATAGAATGTGAGAATGAAAAAATGGTTTATGTGACTGATACGGGGTATATTAAAGAAGAAGTAAAAGATTATATCAAGGACGCTGATTATTATATATTTGAAAGTAATCATGATATAGAGATGTTGATGCAAACCAATCGCCCTGTATATATCAAACAGCGAATCATCAATGACTATGGGCATTTATGCAACGATGACAGTGCGAATGTTTTATGTGATGTGATTGGAAACAACACCAAAGAAATTATACTAGCCCATATTTCTCAAGAAGGAAATACACGGGAGCTGGCATTAAATACACTGATATCTCATTTGGATAAAAAACAAATCCATCATGATCAGATGAAGTTATATCCTGCAGATCAGTTTTCTATTTATGTTGGAGGAAAGGGTGCGAAATAAGCATGAAAAAAACACTAACATTTTTGGTAGTCATGTTGTTGGGCTGGAATATTGTGATCAGTATTCAGCTGTATCGAGTTTCCACAGATAAAAGTAGTAATCAGATTCAGACAACCACAACACAGGGGAATGTACAACAGGCAAGAGTGGAAATCAATAATGATGTAACGGAGCTTGTACAAAAATGTGAAAACAAGGTTGTGACTGTAACAGCAACACTTCGCAATCGTTCCATCGGAAGTGGTAGTGGCGCAATCTATCGGGTTGATGGAAAAGATGTATATATTATTACCAACAACCATGTAGTTTCTGATGGAGATGGCGCAATTGTCACATTTGCGAATGGGAAAGAAATAAAAGCAGAAATCAAAGGACTAGATGAAGTCATGGATTTGGCATTATTGAAGGTCACAGTTGATTTTGATGCGGAAGCCTTTACGATGGCAGATAGCTCGTTGGTGAAAAAAGGGGAATACGTCATCGCTATGGGAAGTCCTCTTGGAATCGAATATCAGGGAAGTGTTTCTGGTGGCTTAATTTCCGGTGTAGATCGTCACATGGAGGTAGATACCGATAACAATGGTGTCGCAGACTTTGATGTATCCGTTCTTCAAACAGATGCAGCTATCAATCCTGGCAACAGTGGAGGTCCACTCATCAATATGGCAGGGGAACTGATTGGTATCAATTCTATGAAAATCAGTGCAGAAGAAGTGGAAGGCTTTGGCTTTGCGCTACCAATCAATGAAGTATTGCCTGTCATTACCCAGTTAGAAAAGGAAGGTAAAGTTATTCGTCCTATTTTGGGTATTTCTGTACAGGAAATTGCACAGTTAACAAGCTTTGAACGCAGCTATTTTGATATCGATAAAGATATTGATAGTGGCTTGTATATCATGAAAGTAACATCAGGCTCACCAGCAAGTAAATCGGGTATAAAGAGTGGGGATGTCTTAGTGAAATTTGATGGCAAAGCTTGTACCGATTTCAAAACATTCCGTACGCTTTTATATAGTAAAAATGTTGGCGATGAAGCAATCCTGACCATTAATCGAAGTGGTAAGGAAAAAGAAATTAAAGTAACATTAGAGTAAAAAGAAGGAAGTATGGTTTCTATTCAAGAACATACTTCTTTTTTTTGATTGTGATGGTTTGGGTGTTAGATGAGTTTATATCTTTGTCATAAATTATTTATGATACTTTATATTTCATTCATAATCAAAATTTTCTTAATTAAAGGAGTAAGTCATAATGAAACAGGTAATTCTTTATGGATATTTTTCAAGTATTCATGTAAAATAAAAGGACGAGGTTTATCGGAGGTGAAGTTATGTCACTATTTGAAAAGATGGATGCATCTTTTTTTACGATACTGGTGTCAAAAAATAAAGATAGGTATGTGGATTTATTATTAGAAATCCATGATTGTATATATCGAAATCAAACAATGAGTATGGAACGTTCCCTGCTTGTGGATTTATTAGAAGAATACGTGAAAGACCGTGAAATATCGTTAGATTTTAAAGAGGAAGAAGAGTATGCGCAAATAGAAACAGAACTTAGGCAGGAAAAGGATACGTATGGAAAAGATATCCAGTTTTTATTGCGCCTGTTTGAAAAACATGGCTGGATCAATGTAGATTTACATATGGATACGATGAAGAAAATGGTGTCTTTGCCTTATCACAGCCGCGTATTTATCACATTTGTGAATGATATTATCAAAGAGCGTGAACAGATTGGATATATGATTCGTATTCATGCGTCTTTAAAAGATATGGAAGATCCAATGAAAATTGAGGACAGCTATCAGCATATCCGTAATGCCTATGCAGATTTTAAAGAGCTAATCTTAACACTTGAACAGACCAATGCCAGAATCCGTGATTATTATGCCATTCAGGTGAAAAAAGTATCGACGAAAATATATCATGATTTCTTTGATGTATACTATGGGGATATTGTGGAAGGATATGTGTTCCCAACACTTGTAGAGGATAGTTTAAAACGTTTTAAAAATCCAGTTGCCAATATATTGGAAACACTGCTTCATGATGAAACATTAAAGGAAAAAATCATTGACAGTGCTACCAGTCATTATCGAGTAAATGGCCGTGATCATGCGAAAAAATCAATTGAGTCTATGTTATATGCGATGTATAACGATTTAAATATTGTGGAAAATCTGACAGCTCAGCTTGTAAATAGTGATGCAAGTTATCGTCGACTTGCGAAACAGAAAATTATGTATTTATGTAATAGTGATCAAGGCTTAAAAGGAAAACTTGTGGAACTGATTCATCATATGAAGGAAGAACCACAAATTACCTCAGATATGATTTCACAGACCATGAATATTCAAAAGACACAATATATACCAAAGAATGAGGTGTATTCCTTCGCCAAACGTAAACGTAAACAAAGCGAAGATATCATGCGTTTCACCTTTGATGAAGAAGCACCTGATCAAAGCCAGCTGGAAGAAAAAATAGGCTTAGATCGTTATGAACGCTTCACAAAAGAAAAAGTGGCGGCTTATTATAAAGATAAATTAAAAGATCAGTCTGCCGGTAAATTAAAGGATATCGGGGTAAAAGATATGGATGATTATATACGATCTATTCTGATTTATGTCTATGGACGAGATCGAAAGATGGATATAGAGGCTACACTTCTGCCAAATGAAACACAAGGTATTGAAGAAGGTAACTTCCACTATCCAAATCTATTAATAAGAAAGAAGGGCGATTCATGAAAGTAGAAACATTAATGGAAAATCAACGTGAAGAATTTTCACGTATCGTGAATATTTTATTAGCTGAAAATTGTGTTTATCAGTACAATAAAATCAAGAATTTTGAGAAAAAAGAACGCAATGAGGACTATACATTTATTTCAGATCATTGGGAATACTTTGATGAATATTTACGATATGCAGGATGGATCCTTCAAAAAGATCGTTCTTCCTATATGGGGATGATTTATATCACAAATGAGCGGGAAGACTGTGCATGTAAATATCAGTTGAATATGTTGGAAACGATGTTCCTATTGATTTTACGTAATTATTATGAAGAAAAAATGCTGGAATTAGATGCCTCCCTAACGATACGTATCACAACCAATGAACTGCTTCGATTGTTGGTGGATGTATTTGCGCTTGTGTCCTCAAAACCATCTTCTACCATGATTTCTTCTGCGATCATGACGTTACAAAGATTGAATGTGGTACAGCGATATCACGTTGAGGAAGAGGAATATCTGTGGGTTTTACCATATATCACTTGTGTATTAACTCCAGAGCATATAGATCATATCTTAAAGAATATACATAACGAGGAAGAAGGTGATGAAGATGAAACTGAAGAAAATGCTATTGATTAACTGGCTGTACTATGAGAAAGTCATGTTAGATTTTGATGATATCGTATTTTTAAGTGGAAAAACCGGTGAAGGAAAATCTGCGCTGATTGATGCGATGCAGATCGTCATATTAGGAAAAACAGATAAATCTTTATTTAATAAATCCGCCAATGATAAAACCACACGAGATTTGATGGGATATCTGAAAGGAAAGTATAAAAACGGTACCTATAAACGAGATAAAGGCTTCTTCAGTTCTCATCTTTGTATGCAATTTGAAGATGAAAAAGGTCAGACATATTGCTTTGGTATCGTCTTTGATTGCGAAGGTGCCACAAGAAATGAAATGGATTATCGTTTCTATATGATGAATCATCCAATTCCTGAACATGAATTTGTGGAAAGTGATGGATTGCTGGATCATGAAAAACGAGTATATGATATCCGCCGCATGAAAAAGTTTTTAGACAGCTTTTCTGATCGAGGATGCCGTATGTTTACGACCAATACCGATTATCGTAATTACTTTAAACAACGTATGATGATCAAAGATGAACGTTTCTTTGATGTATTTAAAATGGCAGTTGCCTATACACCAATGATGAATATATCAGAGTTTATCGTAAAAAATATCTGTCAGGAAGAAGAAGATTTAAATCTGGAAGAAATGCAGGAAGAAATTCAGGATTATCGCCAGATGAAGGAACAATTAGAAACTGTACAATCTAAGAAGGAGCAACTACAGATCATTCATGATAAATATATGGATATCCTGCAGGATAAAGAACGCTTTGATACTTTAGCGATAGAACAACAAGCCATAAACTATCAAATGATGGTATTGGAGCATGAACAGGTGGTTGCATCTTATCATCAACACAATGAAGAATTTCAGACACTAAAACAACAACGTGCACAAAGTGCTGCAGAATATGAGGTAGTAGAAAAACAGCTGGAAGAAATAAAAGATAAGCGTAAAGATAATGCTGCGGATATTTTGGAACGTAAAATTCAAAACTGTCAGAATCAATGGGATATTCACCATGAGGATGTCAGTGTTGTGAGTGAGCAGTTAATCCAGAAGGGCAAAGATCTGGATGAACAGCTGGAAACTTTAGAAGATATTGAAGATGAGGAGCTGCTTGCATTAGAAGAAGGAATTTCATCAACACAGCGTTTAATGGTCAGAAAGTCCATCAATCAGGTGGAACATCTGGAACGTTTTGATTTAGATGAATATAAGACACTTTATGAAAATCTGCAAAACATAGATGAACATGTTGTAAATTGTAGAAGTAATCTGAAAAATGCATTGGTAAAACAACAGGAAGAAATGAAAGAGCTGCTAGTGAAGAAACAAAAGCTGGAAAATGGAAAGAAACCATATTCTAAACAACTTCTTTTATTCAAAGAAGAACTACAAAAACGTTTATCCATGTTGCATCAAAAAGAAATTTCAGTAACCATATTGGCAGACCATATTACCATCAAAGATGAAACATGGCGAAATGCAATTGAAGGATACATCCGTAATCAAAAATTAAATCTGATTGTAGATGAAGCATACTTTATGGATGCCTATCGAATGTATCGTTCTATGAAAAATGAATTAGATATTCATACATATTCCATTGTCGATCAGGCTAAAGCAAAACCAGGACCTGACTTAGATACAACCACCTTATATGATCATGTGGAAGTCGATCGTGAAGATTTAAAGCCGTATGTGAAATACTTGTTGGGAAGAGTCGCATGTTGTGAAAAGGAAGCAGATATTCGTAAATATCACACCAGCATTACACCAGATTGTATGTTGTATAGTGGCTATGCGATTTCTCATATGAATCCCAACCATTATAAAATCCCATTTATCGGGGCGGATTCCCTTGAAAAACAATTGATTGAAGTTGAACGTGAAATAAAAGAAAACCAACAACACGAAGCACAATTACAACAGCTTTATGATATCGTGAAGGATATTCATATTGCGTATGTTATCAATGATGATTTTATCCGTCAGGTAGAAGCCGCTATGACAAAGGCCGAACAAATGAATGCTTTGGAAAAAGAAATGAAAGAGCTGAAAGATGCGATGACGCCACAGTCTTTACAAGAATTAATGGATATTGATGAACAAATTAAGGCTACGCAAAAAGAAAGAAATCGTATTTATGGTATCCAGGTAGAACAGGGAAGCAATGCCAAACAACTAGAAAAAGAAATTACCAGCGATAACAAACGTATGCAGGAATTAGAAGAACGTTTGAAACAGAGTGAAAAACCAGTTTATGGTATCCCTGATAGTATCGCAAATATTAAAGAACTGGATAAAATGATACAAAGAAAACAACAGATAGATAGTCAGTATAAGCATCTGGAAAATTCTTTAGGTATTGATCAGATGGAATTAAAGAGCCAAAAGGAACAATATAATCTGATGTTTCGCATTCATTTAGATCCATCCTTTGCGAGTGAAGATTATGAACGAGAATATGAGAAGTTTGCGCAGAATGTGGTAGAAGGATATATAGAGAAATGTCATCTTGCTGAACAGAAAGCATATGAATGTTTCCAAAACAATTTCTTTAATGCCTTAAACAGTAAGATTGAAAATGTAAAAATGCAAATCGACCGATTAAATCGTTCTATCAAACGTCATCAGTTTGGCCGCTCTCAATATGAATTCGTTTGTACCTGTAACGAAGATTATCGTGAATACTATAATCTGATTACCAACAAAGAATTAAATGGTCATAACTTATTAAATACGCATGTGTATGAAGAAAATGAAGAATTAATACGGGAATTGTTTGATAAAATATCCGCATTATCATCTTTAAATGATCCTAAGGCATATCATGAATTAGAAAAAGAAGTGAAGATGTTATCACGCTTTACGACCTATCTGAAATTTGATATTCTAGAGAATGGAAATTCGCTTGGAAAGACCATCGGATCAAGTTCAGGTGGAGAAACACAAACACCATTTTATGTGGCTGTTTTAGTATCATTATTTAGTGTTTATGATGGACCAGCAGGTGGCTTACAATTAGCTGTATTTGATGAGGCCTTTGATAAGATGGATAATGAGCGAATTGAGGAATGTATCAATCTATTGAAGTCTTTAGGCTTTCAGGCAATCATTGTTACACCAACCGATAAAATCTCTAATTTAAGCAGAGTGGCGGATATGACGTTGATTGCGACAAGTGATGAACGTAACCATCAACGTGTATCTACCGTAACCAAATGGACCCAGAAAGAGGCAATACATGAGCAAGCATCAGAAGCAGTTATTGGATAAACTGATTCAGAAGTACGAAAACAGTGCCCATGCCAATCCCAATAAAGATAACAGTAAGCGTCGAATCATGTTTCATTTGAAAAGCTATCATGCATATGATGTACAGGATTTTGATAGTGTGGAAGAAATCAATGCGGATATGGAAGAACTGCAAAACAAAGGATATATTCAAATTGTGTATGATCAAGAACATACCAACCATATGAAAACCATCATATTAAATCTGGAGCATGTGAATGATATCTATCAGGAATACTATGGTAAACAATCGAAAAATGATGAAGCGCAACAATTATCACAATTACTTCATGACTATCAGGAAAAGATAAAAACTCCATGGATACAATCATTTATTCAGGATGAACAAGCATATCTTGTAAAAAATGGAACTTTGCATAAATATGTGGGAAAAGATATGGAGCATATCAAACAGCTTTTTATGGTACTTGACTATATTGATGAAGGGCGAAATAACTTTATGCGTGCGATGTCCAATGCTCTCTTTCATGATACCAAGTACTTTGAAAATGAACTAAAAAGTAGCTTCTTATCACTGATTCATCGATATGAACCTAATTATCTTATGGCAAAAGCAGATGATTATGAAATGCGGGAAAGTGAGATATTTCGCAGTCTTGGATTTCAATTATATCCAGAGGAATTTGCATGGTGTGCGCCTATTCAACTCTATTTAAAAGATGGTACTTGTATCGATACAACCCCATTTCAAAAAGGGTTTATCCTAAATGGAGATATGCTTTCTGATATAGAACATATGGAAATACAGGCAAAGCGTTTGGTGCTGATTGAAAATAAAGCGAATTATTATAGCCGTATCAAAGAAAAACGACCAGATGAAGCAATCGTATTTGCAGGTGGTCATTTTAGTCCTGTTAGAAAACAATTATATGAATGTATGCGGGAAGGATTTCATGGAGAAATATATTTATCCTCCGATATCGATTTAGGTGGATTTTTGATGTTTGCACGATTAAAAGAGGAAGTATTTCCTAATTTAAAGCCTTATCATATGTCACTTGATATTTATGAAAAATATTTGAAATATGCAAGAAGTGTGGATGAAGCCTATCTTGATAAGATAGAAAAAGCACGAGATCGTGAAGATTTGACAATCTTTCATGATGTAATGGATGCGATTTTAAAGCATAGAAAAGCACTTGAACAAGAAGCGATGATTATAAAGTCGTGAAGTTTTAGAATAAATCAGACTTGCCGATAAGGCAGGTCTTTTCTTTTTTATAAACATAAAAATAATTCTTAGAAAAGTTTTAAGAATTATGAGCGTTTTAGTTGTATAAGCGCTTACATATATGTTATCCTATCGGTGTAAGAGGCATAGAACCTAAAAAGCGAGTAGCTGAAAGAACATCGTCATCATAGGTTAAGGTAAAAAGAGGAGGTATACGTTGATGAATTATGTAACAACACAACAACAGGAAGAATTACGTGCCAAAATCCGTGAGTTTGCGGAAACAGAAGTGAAACCAATCGCATTTATGCTGGATAAGGAAAATGAATTTCCTACGGAAGCAATCAAAAAACTTGGCAAAATGGGTCTAATGGGTATTCCATATCCTAAAGAATATGGAGGAGCTGGCTTAGATGTTGGAAGTTATGCAATTGCAGTAGAAGAATTGAGTCGTGTAGATGGTGGCACAGGGGTTATCCTATCTGCCCATGTATCATTAGGAAGCTGGCCAATCTTTGCATTTGGTACAGAAGAACAAAAACAAAAATATCTAGTACCACTTGCCAAAGGTGAAAAAATTGGTGCTTTTGGTTTAACAGAACCAAACGCTGGAAGTGATGCTGGTGGTACAGAAACAACAGCCGTATTACAAGGTGATCATTATATCTTGAATGGTAATAAAATCTTTATCACCAATGCGCCAAAAGCCGATACGTATGTGGTATTTGCGGTTACGACACCAAATATCGGCACAAAGGGAATCAGCGCTTTTATTGTGGAAAAAGGCTGGGAAGGATTTACATTTGGCGATCACTATGACAAGATGGGCATTCGTTCATCATCAACAGCAGAATTGATCTTCAATGATGTGAAGGTGCCAAAAGAAAACCTACTTGGTAAAGAAGGTCAGGGCTTTAAAATCGCAATGGCAACTTTGGATGGAGGACGTATTGGTATCGCATCTCAGGCTTTAGGTATTGCACAGGGTGCATTTGAACATGCGGTAGAATATGCGAAAGAACGTGAACAGTTTGGAAAACCAATTGCCCAGCAACAAATCATTTCCTTTAAGATTGCGGATATGGCTACCAAGCTTCGCTGTGCAAGATTCTTAGTATATAGCGCCGCAGAATTAAAAGAACATCATGAACCATATGGTATGGAATCTGCCATGGCAAAACAATATGCTTCTGATATCTGTTTAGAGGTTGTCAATGATGCATTACAGGTATTTGGAGGCAGTGGATATTTGAAGGGTATGGAAGTAGAACGTGCATATCGTGACGCAAAAATTTGTACAATTTATGAAGGTACCAATGAAATCCAGCGTGTGGTTATCGCATCACATATCTTAGGTAAACCTAAAAAGAAAGATCGTGCTGCCACAAAAGCAGCTCCAACAGGCATTACTGGTATGCGTAAGAAAATGATTTTTAAAGATGGCAGCGCAGAAGAAAAAGTCGCAAAATTAGTGGAATCATTAAAAGCTGATGGTTATGATTTCACAGTTGGTATTCCACTAGATACACCAATTACACAGGCTGAACGTGTTGTCAGTGCCGGAAAAGGTATTGGATCAAAAGAAAATATGAAATTAATTGAAGCACTGGCAAAACAGGCAGGTGCAGCTATTGGATCATCAAGACCAGTTGCGGAAACATTAAAATATGTGCCAATTGATCGTTATGTGGGTATGTCAGGACAAAAATTCAGTGGCAATCTGTATATCGCATGTGGTATCTCAGGTGCCAGTCAGCATTTAAAAGGTATCAAAGATGCGACAACCATTGTGGCAATCAATACCAATAAAAATGCACCAATCTTTAAGAATGCCGATTATGGTATTGTTGGAGATGTCAATGAAATTCTGCCATTATTAACTGCTGCATTAGATAATGGAAAGCCAAAGAAGGCAGCACCACCAATGGTAAAAATGAAGAAACCATTTATCAAAAAAGATGCATTGCCATACAAACTGCATGTTTGCAATGGATGTGGATATGAATATGATGCAATGTTAGGTGATCCGGAAGCAGATATCGCACCAGGTACACCATTTGAACAATTGCCAGAAGACTGGATTTGCCCAGAATGTGGGGAAGCAAAAGGCCAGTTTATAGAAGAGTAGGAGGAAAAATCAATGGAATGCGTAAGAAAAGTATGTGATGATTTATATTGGGTAGGTGGAAATGACCATCGACTTGCGTTATTTGAAAATATTCATCCAATTCCAAGAGGTGTTTCCTATAACTCCTATCTTCTTTTGGATGAAAAAACAGTGCTGTTTGATACAGTTGATTGGTCTATTGGGCGCCAGTTCTTAGAAAATGTAGCAGCTGTATTAAAAGGACGAGATCTGGATTATCTGATTATTAATCATATGGAACCAGACCATGCGGCAAGTATAGAAGAAATCCTGTTGCGTTATCCAAATGTTACCGTGATTTCTACAGAAAAAGGCTTCCTGTTAATGCGCCAGTTTGGCTTTGATGTGGAAAAAATGGAAGAAGTAAAAGAAGGCGATACCAGATGTTTTGGTACACATACGATTACATTCGTAGAAGCACCTATGGTACACTGGCCAGAAGCCATGGTAAGCTTTGATATTACCAATGGTGTATTATTCTCCGCTGATGCCTTTGGCTCATTCGGTGCCTTAGATGGCAAGCTGTTTAATGATGAAGTGAACTTTGATCGTGATTGGATCGATGATGCTAGACGCTACTATACCAATATTGTTGGGAAATATGGTGCACATGTACAGGCATTATTGAAAAAAGCTGCGACGATCGATATCAAGATGATCTGTCCGCTTCATGGACCGGTATGGCGTAATGATTTAGGATATATCCTTGATAAATATCAACACTGGAGCACATATGAACCAGAAGAAAAAGGTGTATTAATTGCCTATGCTTCTATGTATGGAAATACTGAAAATGCCGCTCATGTGTTAGCCACAAAACTTGTGGAAAAAGGCATGCACAATGTAGCACTTTATGATGTATCAAATACACACGTATCCCAGCTGATTTCTGAAACCTTTAAATACAGTCATCTAGTATTAGCCAGTGTGACATATAATTTAGGTATCTATCCGGTTATGCATAATTTCCTTATGGATATGAAAGCATTAAATGTTCAAAAACGTGTGGTGGGTATCATTGAAAATGGTTCCTGGGCACCTAAATCAGGCAGCTTGATGAAAGAATGCTTAGATGAAATGAAACAGATGAGTATTCTGAATGAAGAATTATCCTTTGTATCCAGTATGAACGATGCAAATCGTAATGAAATGGATGCTTTGGTTGATGGTATTTTAGATTCCATGAAAGATGCTTAATGAATCAGACCTGTCGAATAGGCAGGTCTTTTTTGCATATACAGAAATTATGTTTATACGATATAATATAAGCATCAGGAGTTGACACAAATGGAAAATGAAGTAACCAGAAAAGCACGTTGTAATTTCCATAAGCTAATCGCATATGGTTTTGAAAAACAAGTAGGACAATACATATATCACACCATCATGATGGATGTTTTCAATGTGGAAATTCATGTTGATGAGGAAGGAAATTTAAGTGGAAAACTATATGATATGGAAAGTGGAGAAGAATATGTCAATCATCGGATCAAACAACAAACGGGAGAATTTGTGTCAAAAATGAGAGAAGCATATTTTGAAATTCTATATGATATTGTATCAAATTGTTACAATGCACAGCCATTTATAGGAAATCAGTCAAATAGAATCGCTGTATATCTGAAAGAAACCTATGGAACAACACCAGAGTTTTTGTGGAAAAAATATCCTGGACATGGCGTGTTTCGTAATACACAAAATCAAAAATGGTATGGTATTATTCTAAATATCCATGCGTCAAAAATTATGAATGAAGATAAAGAAATAGAAATTTTAGATGTAAAAATAAAACCAGAACAATTAGAAGAACTCTTAAATAAACCAGGATATTATCCAGCTTATCATATGAACAAAAAAAACTGGATCACACTGGTACTTGATGAAACACTCAGTGATGAAGAAATCAAACAGCACTTAGATGAGAGCTTTTATTTATCAAATTGTAAAAAATAAAATTGATATACGAGCTATCGTGTAAGCTTTTTGTTATCGTGGTATGATAATTTTTATAGTTGTGATTTACATAAGATGTAAATGAAATGAAAATAGTAAACATTTATCGAAAACGCTTGCAAAGTTGCCTTTCAAACAATATAATGGTATAGACCATATAAACAAAAATGAGGGAAGGTGAGTTTTCATGAAAACCAAGCAGAAAAAAGAGGGTGCAGTTGCATCGTTGAATCAGACGGTAGCATTCATTAATCGCTACGCCAAAGATCATCATGGACATCCTTTTCAGGATATCACTTCCTCTAATTTTATGACAATTTTATCAGGGGAAAATATCTGGAATTATATGAGTGCAGATAAAAAGACAATTGCCAATGGTATCCTGCTGGCAGCACAAAGCAAAAGCTATGATCAGATGTTGGCGGAAGCAAAACGTTTAAAATCAAAAACGGATGTTTTTATGCATACATATCTCATGGATGATGAAGAAAATATATATCAGGAGGTCTGCGCCAATCAATATGAACAAATCATGCTGGGAAAATCTGCATATGAAGGTATGGAAGATGAAATAAAAGCAGCTGTAAATGCAATCTTACAGGCAAATGGTGGCAGTACTTATGAACAAATGCTATCTGAAGCAAACAGTTTATCAAAAACAGTGGAAACTTTTTTATCATCACATATGATTGGTGAGGATGGAAGATGTTACTTCAGTGTGGATGCATCCAATTATCAGAAGATATTATCCGGGGAGATTGATTGGAATTTATTATCCCTTCGCACAAAAGAAGCAATTAACGCAAAGCTCAATCAGCCATATGAACAGCTATTGAATGTTGCGCAAATGCTGGATAGCTCCACAAAATCATTTGTTAAAGTGTATGTATCCAATCAAGATGGAGAAATCTATTCAGAAATTGATATTCATAATTATGAACAGATCATGCTTGGAAGAAGCTATTGGAAACGCATGTCAAAGATGGAAAAAGAAATCATTGATCAAATATTATTAAATTATGATTGTAAAATATATGAAGATTTTATCCTGGATGCTAAAGAAGTAGAATATATGTTACAGGAATTTATAAGTCTTTATATGAGTGATCAGAAGGGTGCTTTTCAAGAAGTCAGTGCAGAAAACTATTCCATTATTCTGTCAGGAGAAGAAGATTGGAATGCAATGTCTGAGGATGAAAAAAAGGCAATAAATCAACAGTTGTTGATGCAGGGAACACATACATATGAAGAAATGTTATCTCAGGCAAAATTGTTTTATAAAAATATTATTAGTTTTATCAAAACATATGCGAAAAAGAAACCAAATCCTGAAGATTTAACAAAGCAGCAAAAAGATGCTGTTCAGGCGATTATGGAAGAAAATAATTGTACATCTTACGATGATTTAAGAGCAATGGCTTCCTGTATGGTGGAAAGCTATCAAACACCAGTTCGTGTAATTCATAAACCAAAGGAAATAAAAAACACGGAAACAAAAGATAAAATCATGAAGCTGGAAGAAAAAGCATATAAAAGTACATTAGCTGTGGCAGGGGTTGTTTCCATTGCGGCGGCAGCTTTGCTTGGAAAAAAGAAGAAAAAGTAAGAAGTGAAAATATGGCAGTTTTACAAAAATTGTGATATAACATACCCAGGTGATGAGATGAAACAGGAACAATTACATTTTTTTAAAACTACAGTGGAAGAACTGCTGTCACAGGCATCTTTAAAACAGATGCAAAGTTATACGCAGCATGGTGATATTTCAACGCTGACACACAGCATTTTGGTTGCTTATTACAGTTATGCGATGAATTGTCATCTACACTTGCACAGTGATGAAAAAAGTCTGATTACAGGGGCATTATTACATGATTATTTCCTGTATGACTGGCATGAAAAAGAAAAATGGCATAAATGGCATGGCTTTCGTCATGCGAATTTCGCATATCATAATGCATTACGTGATTTTAATATCAATGCAAAAGAAGCAGAAATCATACGAAAACATATGTGGCCATTGACGATTATTCCCCCAACCTGTAGAGAGGCATGGGTTGTGAATGCTGTGGATACCTTTTCCAGTGTGATGGAAGTGTTGATTGCTCATCGTATCTTTCACACGTTAAAACGAAAATATATGCATCATCCACTCACCGTGTTAGGAGTAAGTATATGATAAAAATAGTGGCAGTAGGTAAGTTAAAAGAAAAAGCTCTGCGAATGCAGATTGAAGAATATGAAAAACGTCTTCGTCCGTTCACAAAACTGGAAATTGTAGAAGTGCCAGATGAAAATGCCCCACAAAGCAATAGTGAGGCGGAAAATGAAATCGTAAAGGATAAAGAAGGCGAACGTCTGTTAAGCAAAATCAAAGATGGAGAATATGTGATCTTATTAGATTTATGGGGAGAAATGATTGATAGCATCGCCTTTGCGAAGAAACTAGAATCTATACAGATCTATCAAAGTCCTAATATCACATTTGTTATAGCCGGCAGTCTGGGACCATCAAAAGAAGTTGTAAAACGTGCGGATTATCGCTGGAAACTAAGCGATTTGACATTTACACATCAAATGACCAGAGTCCTTGTATTAGAACAGATTTACAGAGGATATATGATTCAGCATCATAATCCATATCATAAATAAGGAGAACATTATGGATATTCAAAAACCAGTTACCAATCCTACCTTAGTGGAGGCAATGAAACACTATGATGAAACGCAAAGCCTGGAAGATTTAAATCATATGATTGATGAAGTCATGAAGGCAGATTTTTTATGTCCTGTAATGATGGATATCAAAGAAAAACCAGATGAAAATGGCACTGTTACATTAAAGGAATCTACAATCATTCAGTTTGCGATGATTTCTAATTCTAATAATGAAAGCTTCTTTTTGGCATTTACAGATTGGAAGGAATTAAAGAAATGGCAGGATGTCGCACAACAACAAACTGTTGTGATGCATTTTGATGATTATGCTTCCTTGGTTTTAAAGGAAGATGGAAACGCAAGTGGTTTTGTGATCAATCCATTCCATGAAAATAAACTGTTCACAAAAGATCTGATTGCGAATCTGAAACAGCAATTAGACGCAAGAACACATGTGCAAAAAGAACGTGTAGAAAAAGATGAAACGATAACTTATGGACAGCCAAAAGACGATCCCAATGAAATGGTACAGGCATTAAAAAAAGCTGCGAAAAGAATAAAAGATGTGCATGCGATCTATTTACAGTTTATGGTGCGAAATGCTGAAGAAAGCTGGCTGCTCATTGTGGATCATTGTGGAGATCAAACAACAGTATTTGATCAGTTAGCAAAAGCCGCAATGCCTTATAGAAAAGGATTTCCAATTTATTTTGTGCCGCTGCACGATGATTTTTCCATGAATGTAGTGAAAAATATAGAACCCTTCTATAAGACGTTATTTTATAAAAAACCAGTGATAAAACAAGCACCTGTTGCGATTATAGAAGATTGTTTCGCTATGAAAGATGGCTCCTGTGTATTAGGTGTAGATGTTGTACAGGGAAGCTTTCAGGAAGGTGATCTTGTGGACGTGATGGATGGACAGGAGATTCTTTTTGATTGTAAGATTGCAGGCATAGAGCAGCCAACAGGTCGTATAAAAACAGCTGGTGCTGATCGAAAAGGTAAATATGGTGCCCATTTTGGATTCTGGATCAAAGATCATACAAAAGAAGAATTTGAAAAAGGATATCAATTAAGAAAATAGCATGGGAACTTACCATGCTTTTTCTTTCGTCTTGATTTGCTTTACCAATGCGCAAAAGTATGAAATATCCTGTATAATACAAGGGATAAGGATGTGATCAAATGCAGGACAGCAAAGAAAAAATGAAACAGCTCGCAAAGGAATTTGCGAATTGTCGAACAGCATTTACTGCGATGGGAGATGAAAACCGTCAACTGATCATGATAAGTTTGATGTGTCATTTTGAAGGCATGCGTGTGAATGATATTGCGCAGGAAACTCACCTTTCCAGACCTGCGGTATCTCATCATTTAAAGGTGTTGAAGGAAGCGGGTATTGTGGAAATGTATTCTATTGGCACAAAAAATTTCTATCATATGAGTGGCAAGGAAGCAAACTGGAAACGTTTTACTGATTTGATACAGCATGTGGAAAAGCTGATGAATGAAATGAGCGAAGAGGAAAGAAACTGTGGAAAAAATGATGAATGAAGCAGCAATCTTACAAAAGCGCCATGCGATAAGAAAATATTCAAAAGAGGTTATTGATCAGGATACCATAAGAAAACTAAGACAAATGATAGAAGCCTGTAATAAAGAAAGTGGTTTACATATACGTATGTATCTTCAGGAGCCAAAGGCATTTCAAAGCTTTTTTACGCATTTTGGAAGGTTTTCAAATGTTGAAAACTATATCGCATTGATAGGAAAACCAGGTGAGAAACTGGAAGAAAACTGTGGCTATTATGGTGAAAAAATCGTATGTCAGGCCATCGCATTAGGACTTGATACCTGCTGGGTGGCAGGCAGTTTTCAAAGGAAACATATTCCCATACATGATGATGAACAATTATGTTGTGTCATAGCCATCGGTTATGGCAAAGAAAGTGGAAAACCTCATAAATCAAAACCAATAGAAGAACTTTGTGTGGCAGAAACTAAGATGCCATCATGGTTTTTAGATGGTATGCGATGTGTACAGATAGCACCAACTGCGATGAATAAACAACAATTTCAATTTACACTTCATCAAGATCATTGTGTAAGTGTAAAGGCATTATCAGGGAAATATTCAAAAATAGATTTAGGTATTGTGAAGTATCATTTTGAAGCAGGCGCTGGCCAGGCTGCATGGAAATGGAAAGATTGACTGAAATAATTTTCACAAAATAAATGATAAAATTTTCAATTTTGGGTTGACATAAAAGAAAAATCGGTGTAAATTAGAAGAAACCTACGACAAAGAGATAAAACATGTTGTGCGCTGATAGAGAGTCATGGATGGTGGAATCATGATAGAGATGCAGGCTTGTAAATGGACTTTGGAGGGCGAGGGGAAAAGCAAATGCTTAGTATCCAAGACGTGTGCTCGCGTTAAAGGGCTAGAAATGTGATAGCATTTTGAATGAGAGGATGTTTTAAAATAAGGAAAACATCAAATCAGGTGGTACCGCAGATGAAGATACAGCATCTGTCCTGAAGTCAAAAGACTTTTGGACGGGTGCTTTTTTTATAACAAAAGGGAGGTGGTCATTGTGTTAAACACAGGAGAATGGCGATGGCGTAAGCCAATAAAACAAATAAAAAACAAACAACACAATGATGAAAGAGAGGAAATTGAAAATGAAAAAAACAGTAAAAACTTTAATGGCATGCATGATGTGTGCAGGTGTATTAGCAGGATGTAGCAGTAATAAGGATGAGAAAAAACCACTTGTATCTGTAGCACAGATTGTGGAGCATACAAGTCTGAATGAAATTCGTGATTCATTCAAAGCGGAGATGGAAAGATTAGGATATAAAGAAGGCGAAAACATTGCATATGATTTCAAAGATGCTGGAAATGATCCAACAACAGCTAATTCTATCATGTCAACATTTGCCGGAAATAAATCAGATGTCATTGTAGCAATTGCTACGCCAACAGCGACAGCAGCAGCAAACTACAGCAAAGATATTCCTATTGTATTTGCGGCAGTCAGTGATCCTGTAGGTTCTAAGTTAATGACAAATGTGGAAAAACCTGATAAAAATATCACAGGAACAAGTGATGAAATTCAAATTGATCAGATCATTGCTTTAGCACAAAAGATTGATCCAAAAATGAAAAAACTGGGCTTCTTATACAATCCCGGTGAACCCAATTCAGTAACTAACCTTGAAAAAGCCAAAGCATATTGTAAAGAAAACAATATTGAATTAGTCGAAGGCAGTGGAACAAATATTTCAGAATTACAGAGTGCTATTTCTGTATTGACAGATTCTGTAGATGCTATTTTAGCACCAAATGATAACACCGTCGCAAGCTCTATGGCACCACTTGTGGAAGCCGCAAATAAGAAAAAGGTGCCAGTATACACAGGTGCTGATTCTATGGTAAAAGATGGTGGATTTGCGACAGTAGGTATCAATTATACAGAACTTGGACAGGAAACAGCAAAGATGGTAGATCAGATTTTAAAAGGTACAAAAGTAGAAGATATCCCAGTAAAAGTATTCAATACAAATTTAAATATCTATGTAAATAAAAAGACAATGGATACCTTGGGGATCACACTTCCAGATGAAGTGAAGAATGATAAAAACTTAGTCATGATCGAAGAATAAACGTATACAAACAAGAGAGGGTGAGCAGTTATGAGTTTAGATGTAATCATGGATGCAATCATGTTGGGGATGATTTTTGCGATTATGTCCTTTGGGGTATTTATTTCCTTTCGTATCTTAAATATCCCGGATTTAACCATTGATGGAAGTTTTACCACAGGTTGTGCCGCAAGTGTAATCTGTTGTGTGGCAGGACATCCTTATCTAGGCATTCTTATGGCATTTATCGTAGGAGGAGTGGCAGGTATTGTGACAGGTCTTTTACAGACAAAAGGCAAAATACAGCCCCTTCTTGCGGGCATCTTGACGATGACTGCTTTATACTCTGTCAATTTAAAAATCATGGCAGGAAAACCTAATATTTCTACCTTTGGCTTAACAACGATTTTTACTGCTTTTGAAGGTCTTGGACGTTATCATAAAGCGGTTTTGATTGGTTTGATCTTAGTATTGCTTGCAGTTGTATTATATGCCTTTTTAAAGACACAGTTGGGTATGAGTCTACGTGCAACAGGAGATAATGAAGCCATGGTAAGAGCTTCCAGTATCAATTCTGATATGATGAAAATCATGGGTTTATCCTTAGCAAATGCGATCGTGGCACTTGGCGGTGGCATCTTTGCACAATATCAGAATTTTGCGGATGTCAGTGGTGGTATCGGCATGATGGTCGTAGGACTTGCCAGCATCATTGTTGGGGAAGCTTTCTTGCGCAAAAAGACACTTGTATATCATTTTATGGCTGTTATTGTCGGCGCAATCGCTTATCGATTTATATTGACGATAGCCTTGCAGATTGGTATTGCCAGCACGGATTTAAAATTAGTCAGTGCAATTCTTGTGGCACTTGCCATATCATTACCTCAGCTGGTTGGAAAAAGGGGGAAGAAACATGCTTGATTTAAAAGATTTATGCCTAACATTTTATCCGGGGACAGTTAATGAAAAAGTAGCGTTAGATCATGTTTCCTTTCATGTTGAGGAAGGTGATTTCATCAGTGTATTGGGTACCAATGGCGCTGGAAAAAGTACGTTATTGAATGTCATCAGCGGTTCTTTGCCAAATGATTCTGGCAGTATTATATTAGATGGTGAAGATATCAGTTCTTTTCCAGAATATAAACGTGCTAAGAAAATCGGTCGATTGTTTCAGGATCCCTTAAAAGGAACAGCTCCCAATATGACGATTGAAGAAAATCTTGGTCTGGCTTACAGTCGTGGAAAACGTACGACGTTATCACGTGCAATCAAAAAAGGCGACCGTTCTTTCTTTATTGAAAAATTAAAAGAGTTGAATTTAGGATTAGAAGAGCGCATCACGACCAATGTTGGTTTATTGTCAGGAGGACAGCGGCAGGCCTTAACATTATTAATGGCTACCATTGTGACACCAAAGCTGTTGCTGCTAGATGAACATACAGCAGCTTTAGATCCTAAAACCGCAACACAGGTGATGGAGATCACTGATAAAATAGTAAAAGAACATAACATCACAACCCTGATGATTACCCACAATATGCGTCAGGCACTCGAATATGGAAATAAGACTATCATTTTGAATGAAGGAAAAATTGTAAAGGTATTAGAAGGAGAGGAACGTAAGTCCACAACTGTAGAAGATTTGTTACAAATGTATGACTTTATCTAAAATTTACCTTTTCCAGATATTTCCTTTGAAAAAAATAAGGAATATTTTGAAAACTATGTTAATATACTGAACATGCGGGAAATAAAAAGTTAAAAATTTTCATGAAAAATACATAAAATTTTAACTTGACTTTTTTTGCATGTTTTTGCTTGTGCACCGCAAAATAGTCCCAAATTTGAAAACGCATACAAAAAGTTTAAAAATATATAAAAAATGCTGGAAATTTGTGACAAAAGTTATTATACTAGATATATAGATGAAAATTCCTAAGGGGGGATTTACTGTGAGACAAAACAACATGTTGGCCATGATACTGGCCGGAGGCCGAGGTACTCGTCTATATGCCTTGACCAAAAAGATTGCAAAACCTGCAGTGTACTATGGAGGGAAATATCGAATTATCGACTTTCCACTAAGCAATTGTGCAAACTCCAATATTAACGTTGTTGGTGTGCTGACGCAGTATGAATCAGTTTTACTGAACTCTTATGCAGCAGCAGGACAGCGTTGGGGACTTGACGCAAAAGATAGTGGAGTGTATGTATTGCCACCTCGTGAAAAAGACGGAGCGGCATTTGATGTTTACCGTGGTACCGCAGATGCAATTTCACAAAATATCGATTTCATTGATAGTCACAATCCGGATTACGTATTGATACTGTCAGGAGATCATATCTACAAAATGGATTACTCCAAGATGTTATCACATCACAAAGCTTGTGATGCTGACGCAACGATTGCTGTTCTGCCAGTGCCTATGAAAGAGGCAAGCCGTTTCGGTATTATGAATACGGATGAAACAGGACGCATTGTTGAGTTTGAAGAAAAACCAGAACATCCAAAGAGTAATCTGGCTTCAATGGGTATTTACATCTTTAACTGGAAACAGCTGAGAAAAATGCTGGTTGCAGATATGGATGACCCAAACAGTAACCATGACTTTGGTAAGGATATCATTCCAGCAATGCTGAATGAAAACAAACGTTTATTTGCTTACCAGTTCAAAGGTTATTGGAAAGATGTAGGAACTGTTGATTCTCTGTGGGAAGCAAACATGGATCTTTTAGGAAAGAATAACGAGCTTGACTTGAACGATCCTAACTGGAAGATCTACACAGAAGACGTTGCTACAATACCTCACTTCATTGGACCAGACGCTAAGATTGATAATGCTTATATCAATCAGGGCTGTATGATCAATGGTGAAATTAACAATTCTGTATTGTTTACAAACGTGGAAGTATCAAAAGGAGCTGTTATCAACGACTCTGTATTGATGCCAGATGTTGAAATTGGAGAAGGTGCCGTCATCAACCGAGCAATTATTGCTGAAGGTGTGAAAGTTGATGCAGGTGCAGTTGTCGGTGATCCAAACAGTGAACATATTGAATTGATCAGCAAGAGAGTGAGGTGTGAATAGTTATGTGTAACGCATTTGGAATTGTAAACTATGAAGGACCTGATGTATTTGTCAAGGGAATGCAGGACTATCGTCCATTATCAGCATTCAGCTTTTTGGGAAGATATCGTTTGGTGGACTTTCCATTAAGTAATATGAGCAATAGTGGTGTCAACCACATCAAAGTGTTTGTAAAATCAAATCCAAGAAGTCTGATTGAGCACTTAGGTACAGGCCGTCATTACAATATTAACTCAAAACGTGGTAAGATGCATATTTTACCATCCTATGGAGTCAATGATCTGTATAGTACAGATATCAACTCTTTTATGAATAACATGCTGGCTATTGAAAATGTCAATTATCCATATGTTATCATTACACCACCTCATATGATTTATCGTCAGGATTTCAGAGATTTGCTGGATACACATGTAGAAAGCGGTGCTGATATTACAGTATTATATCAAAACGTTGATAATGCCAAAGAAGCATTTATCAATTGCGACGTTTTAAATTTAAACAAGCAGAAGGGTGTTCTTTCAATTGATAAGAACCGTGGAAATTATAAATCAAGAGCAATTTCTCTTGAAACATATGTATTAAGCAAAGAATTATTTATGGACCTTGTGAAAAAGGCTGCCAATGTTAGTTCTTTATACTGGTTCAGAGATATCGTAAATGATGAATGTACAGAATTAGATATTCGTGGTGTAGCACACCGTGGATATGTAGCATGTATTAATGATTTCCGCAGCTACTTCAATGCAAATATGGACCTTCTGGATTATGATCGTGTATTAGATCTGTTTAAACCAGACTGGCCAATCTATACACGTACCAACGACTCTTGTCCTGCACAATACTATTCAGGTGTAGAAGTAAAACAGAGCATGGTATCCAATGGATGTCTGATTGAAGGAGATGTCGTAAACTCTGTCATCGGACGTGGTTGTGTCATTAAGAAAGGCGCAGTTGTGAAAAACAGTGTCATTCTTCCTGGTGCTGTCATTGGTGAAGATGTTCATATTGAAAATGTAGTTGTAGATAAACAGGCTAGAATCTTACGTAAGAAAGAAATTCTTGCGCAGCCAGATAAGCCTATGTACGTGAAAAGGAATGATAAAATCTAATGGCAAGAATATTAATGGTTGCTGCCGAAGGTCTTCCATTCATCAAGAGTGGTGGACTTGCAGATGTTATCGGTTCTTTGCCGCAGGCACTGTCTAACAAAGGACATGAAGTGCGCGTAGTCCTTCCTTTGTATAGACCAATTGCTGAAAAATACCATCAGGATTTTCAGTTAGAAGCACAATACAGTGTTTCTATTGCCTACCACGAAGTACCAGTAAATATCTGGAGCAGTATGGTAAAAGATGTAAAGTTCTATTTTGTAGAACATAAAGGGTATTTCGAAAGAGATAACATGTATGGCTATATGGATGATGGTGAGCGTTTTGCTTACTTCCAGAAAGCTGTTATTGAAATGTTGAATCAGCTGAATTACTTCCCTGAAATCATGCATAGTCATGACTGGCACACAGGTATGATTCCTGCAATGTGTAAAGAAGGACACAGCTTTGATGAACGTTATCGTAACATTCGTCATGTATATACGATTCACAATCTGGCTTATCAGGGCAACTTCGGCGTGGAAATGCTGGATAGCTGTTTAGGTCTTGATTATCGTATCTATGACAATGGAAACGTACGTTATGATGGCGGTATCAGTTTTATGAAATCAGGTATTCTATACGCTGATAAAGTCACAACGGTATCTCCAACATATTCACAAGAAATTTTAACACCACAGTACGGAGAACATCTGGAAATGGTATTGAATATCCGTAAATATGATTTATGGGGCATTACAAATGGAATTGATATTGAATCATGGAATCCTATGACTGATCCACAGGTTCCTTACAATTTCAACAAGGTCAATGTGAAAAAAGCAAAAGCGTTGAACAAAGAAGCATTACAAAAAGAATTAGGTCTTACAGTAGATCCGGATGTCATGTTGGTTGGGGTCGTTTCCCGACTAACATGGCAGAAGGGATTCTACTTGATGATGGAAAAACTTTCTGAAATTTGTCAGATGCCAATTCAGTTAGCTGTACTTGGTAGTGGTGAGGCAAGCATTGAAGAAAAAATGGCACAATTAGAAGCAGGAAACCGTGGAAAAATTGCATTCTATAAAGGATACAATGATTCTTTGGCACATCGTATCTATGCAGCTTGTGACATGTTCTTAATGCCATCTTTGTTTGAACCATGTGGTATTTCTCAATTGATTAGTATGCGTTATGGTACTTTACCACTTGTAAGAGAAACTGGTGGATTAAAAGATACGGTTACACCATACAATGAATTTGATAAGACTGGTAATGGATTCAGTTTCACAAATTATAACTCTGATGAAATGATTCAGGTTATGTACAATGCAATCAGCGTTTACTATGATCGTCCAGAAGACTGGAAGACATTGGTACGCAATGCAATGGACACAGACGTGAGCTGGGACCACAGTGCGGATATGTATTGCCAGTTGTATTCACAATTACATCTATAAGAAATGAAGGACAGGGAGTACCTGTCCTTTTATGGTGTTTAGAAGGCCTCTAAATATTGCAATAATAGATAAATACTATAAATAATGTTAAAAGCAAAAATAAACTATACATAAAGTGCAAAAAAAATAAAAACATCATATAATAATGTTGACAGTAGCTCCGCCGCCTCTTAACAATGCGTACCACCGGAGCTCTTTTTTGTAAAATGATAAGGGGGAATAATATGGAGGATGAAAAAAGTAAGTTGAAAGAAGCATTGACTTTTGAAACACAATTAAAACATTTAATGATAGATAAAAAATTGAAAGTTGGGAATAAGAGCAATGCATTAAAAGTGTTAAAGAAGGAAAATTACTATAGACTAAGTGGTTATTGGATAAACTTTGTAGATAATAATGATATCTTTTATCAATATATCACTTTTGAACAAATATATAGTATTTATAAATTTGATAAAGTTTTAAGAGGTATGATAATTGAAATTATTAATGATGTAGAAGTCTATTTTAAAACAAGATTAGCAAATTATTTTTCTTTGGCTTATGGCGCTGATGGATATATGGATGATAGCAATTTTAAAGAAATAGCCAAAAATAAACATAGAAATTTGTTAAAGAAAATTGAAGATTTAAAAAATAATAACCCTAACAATCTAATTATTAAGCATCACAAAACTAAATATGGAGGCGATATGCCGTTATGGGTTGTAATAGAATTATTATCATTTGGAAATGTTTCGAAATTATTTAGTATGATGACGAATGAAGATAAAAAAAATATGGTGAAGCAATCCTATAAAAATATTAGTTATACATATATTGAAAGTTTCTACCATGCTATCGCCTACTTTAGAAATCAATGTTGTCATTTTCATAGATTGTATGATGTTAAACATACAATTAAAATGTTGTTATATAAAACTCCGTTTTATGATCCAGATAAAGACAATAGTTCAACTTTTTATTTTATATATGTTATTATTTTGCTTAATCCTAATCATGATTTAGGAAAAAGATTGATTTTCAGACTTTTAAGTGAATTTAAAAAGACTAAAGTTGATAAGAAAAAATATGGATTTCCATATAATTGGAAAGAAATACTAGAAAAAGCAAATGGATATTGTATAGATATTCATTAGCGAGATAAAAGGATTGACAATACAAAATAGTTGCTTAATATAGTTGGAAGAATGTTTCTTATGAAAGATCCTTCCTTTTTTTTATTCTTTTATGGAGAAAATATACCTGTGTATTCTATTTTTGCCACATTAATCTGGTATTGCTTTGTTATTTCGGGTAATCATAAAATCGTCTATAATGAAGATGTAAAGAAAGAGCTGATGAAAATGAAATTGAATGAAAGACAAAAAGTATTGTTGAAATCATTGATTGAAGAAAACGATTATAAGACCTTGCAAGAATATGCAGATATGCTTCAGATTTCTTATAAGACAGTTTCTAATGATGTAAATGTTTTAATGAAAACTCTGGCAGACATTCATATAGAAGTCGATAAAAAACCACATTGTGGCATTCGTTTAAATTTAAAACATGATCAAATCAATGAATTAAATAAGCTATTACAGGAACAAAGTGGAAAAGATGAATATCTCAGTATATCGGATAGAAGAACAGAAATTTATCTTCAGTATCTTTGGAATCCCAATGCATATTACAGCATTCAATATTTTTCAGATCTATATTTCGTTAGTGCCAGCTCTATTATGAAAGATTTGGATATCGTATCTGAAAAACTAACACGATATGATATTACAATGGAAAAAAGTAAAAAGGGTACATGTATTCATGGAAGTGAAATTAACATACGAAAAGCATTGCTTGATTATATGGAACGTTATCTTTATGAACATGTGATGGAAGTTGAACGTTATCAACACTTAAGTGAAAAATTTAAGAGATTTCATGATATGGAAGTTGATGATATAGAAGCGATTATTGAATTTCTTGAACAGAATATGAATCATATAGAAGCAGTATCGAAAAAGATTATCAATGAACCATATTACAGTAATGCCTTCTTGTATCTTGTGTTAATGATTTTGAGAATCAAACATGGCAACTACATACAAGATGTAAAAGAATTGGTATATTACGATGATGCGATTGATGAAACAGATTTTGAATTTACAAATAAATTATGTCGTAATATCAATCATCAATACGATATACAGATCACAGAAGCTGAGGCGATAAATGTTTATCGGCATTTGATCAGTGGAGGTTTAAGCAAAAAAGAAATTGAGATCGTAGAGCGTAATACAAAAGCAAATGATCTAAACTCCCTTACACTTGCCTATACAAGATATCTGATCGAACATATGTCGATTCTGTTTGGTATTGATTTTTCTAATCAGGTATATTTGCATTCGAATCTGCGTTTTCATATCAAACCAATGATTAATCGATTACGCTATGATATTAAGATCAATAACATGATGGTGGAAGAAATACAAAAACGTTATCCATTGGAATTCTATCTGACACAGTTAAGTTGTATTCTGACAAGTAGAAGATATGAAATTAAAGAACCATCAAAAGAAGAAGTAGCTTATATCATGGTATATTTTCAAAGTGCAATTGAACGACATTTACATACGATTCAAGCAATCTTGGTCACAGGGCAAAGTGTAGGTTCTGCGCAACTCTTAAAAACAAGATTAGAAAACACATTTCAAGATGTTGTGATAAAAGAAATCTTACCACCAAGTAAATTAAATCAGGTAAATATGGAAAATATTGATTTGATATTAACAACAGGCAACGTTTCGATGAATTTACCATATATCGCAGTATCACTGTTTTGTGATGAAACGGATATTGCGACAATTCGCCATTATTTAAAAAATTTAAGAAAACATAAACATATGAATCCTAAAGATATATCCATTTGTTTTGAGGAATGTGATTTTAAAACAAACCAATATGCGATAACGATGCATACGGTATTTGGCAGTATCGTTATACAAAAAAGTGAGGATACACATATGTATTACGATAAACATCAAGGCAACATCAAATATGGAATCTTTTATAAAGAACTAAAAGAAATTAATCCGATGATGCAGGTTTTATTCAATCAGGTTATACATCAGTAAAAAACTGATCATAACATATATACGTCATGACGTGATCCCTGATCAGGATCTCATTCACAGAAAGAGAGGATTATTAAGTTATGAAAACATTCGATGCCATCATGAATCGATGGTTCATCCCAGTCGCAATGCGTATCGCGAATGTGAAGGGTATTTGCGCAATACGTGATGCATTCTTACAGATTTTCCCATTTACACTTGCTGGTTCGCTGGTCGTTGTAATCAACAATGTAATATTCGCATCTAATGGTTTTATTGGACAATTCTTAGTAGGAATGTTCCCTAATATTGATCAGGCACAGGCTGTATTAAATTCCGTGTTGACAGGTACCAATACTGTCATGTCTTTATTCATTGTTTTCCTTGTCGCAAGAAATATGGCACGTGAATACAAAGGTGAGGGGAATAAAGCTGGTATTACTGCATTAACTGCATTCTTCATTTTTTATCCAATTGAAAATTTAGAAAGCGGCAGCTATTTTTCTACAAATTATTTTGGCGCAAATGGTTTATTTATCGCCATCATTATCGGTTTGATTGTTGGATGGGGCTTTACCAAGCTTGCACGTATTGAAAAGATTCGTATCACTATGCCGGATACCGTTCCACCAGAAGTTGCGAAATCCTTTAATGTCACAATTCCAATCATTATTGTATTGGTCGTATGTGCGATTTTGAACTTTATCGTATTACAAATTGATCCTAATGGATTAAACGCTTTGATCTATACTATGCTTCAAACACCATTAACTGCTCTGGGAGGCAATGTGGCAACCATCTTCATTTTAGAATTTTTGGCAATGTTATTGTGGTGCTTTGGTATCCATGGGACTGCGACAGTATCACCAATCTATAAAGTATTGTTCGCTGAAGCAAATATCGTAAACTTAGATTTTGCAGCTGCACATGCGACAACTGTAGGTGCTCCTTATCCATTTACATGGCAATCATTATTTGAAAACTTTGGCTGTATCGGTGGTACAGGAAATACATTAGGTTTGATTATTGCCATTTTAATTTGTGCTAAATTTATGAAGGATAAATGGAAAAAGGATGATTATTCTAAAGTAGCAAAGATGTCATTGATTCCTGGATTATTCTGTATCAATGAACCTATGATTTAGTTTACCAATCGTATTAAATCCAATTTTAATGATTCCATTTGTCCTGGCACCACTTGTCAATACTGCCATTGGTGCATTGGAAATCTTCCTTGGACTGGTTCCTGCGGGAGTGCTGGATGCAGGATGGGCAACACCACAACCAATTAAGGCATTCTTATCTACATCCGGTGCATGGCAATCTATTGTATCTCAGATATTGGCAATCACCGTAGCAACCCTTATTTATCTGCCATTTGTCATCGCAGCAAATAAAGCTGCAAAACAAGAAAAAAAGGAAGAAACACAAGCATAAAAGAAAGAGGTTATCGTTATGAAAGAAAAAGGATTCCCAAAAGATTTTTTATGGGGTGGCGCAACAGCTGCTAATCAGTTGGAAGGTGGCTGGAAGGAAGGCGGCAAAGGGTATAGCACTGCCGATGTCGTTCAATATTATACAAAAGAAGAATCAAAAGGCAAGAATATGGAAACTGTTCCAAGATGCGAAGTGGAAGAAATATTAAAAGGAAATCGAGAAACTCGTAATTATCCAAAACGTAGAGGAATTGATTTTTATCATCACTATAAAGAAGATATCGCATTACTTGCGGAAATGGGATTTAAAGTTTTCCGTATGTCTATCAACTGGGCAAGAATCTATCCAAATGGAGATGATGAAACACCAAATGAAGAAGGTTTGCGGTTTTATGATCAGGTATTTGATGAATGTTTAAAATATGGTATCAAGCCATTGATTACTTTATCACACTATGAAACACCATTACATTTAGCAATGGAATATAACGGATGGGTGAATAGAAAAACTGTGGATTTTTATTTGAAATATTGTGAAACAGTATTTCGTCGATATAAAGATAAAGTGAAATACTGGATGACGTTCAATGAAATCAATATGATGTTAAATTTGCCATTTACCGCAGGTGGTGTCTTTATTGAAACATGTGAAAATGAAAAACAGGCAAAATATCAGGCCATTCATCATCAATTCATCGCAAGTGCCTTAGCAACAAAACTTGCACATGAAATCATAGAGGATGTACAGGTAGGGTGTATGCTGGGAATTACACATACCTATCCGGAAACCAATAAACCAATAGACAATCTGTTATCACAAAAGGCAAACCGCAACAATTATTTCTTTGTGGATGTGCAATCCAAAGGAGAATATCCAACCTATATCTTAAATGAGTGGGAGAAAGAGAATATTCATATAGAAATGTTGCCCAATGATTTAGAAATATTAAAAAATAATACTGTGGATTATATTTCCTTTAGTTATTATTACACAATGAGTGTCAGTGAACGTGCCTTGCATGGAAATGGCGGTGCAAATGGTTTACCTGATTTCGGTATCCCAGTTGTGCCTAATGAGCATCTAAAAAGAACCAGCTGGGGCTTTCAGATAGATCCAATAGGATTTAGAATCATTATCAATGAATTATGGGATCGTTATCACAAACCAATATTTATCGCAGAAAATGGAATGGGAGAATATGATCAATTAAATGAAGATGGTACGATTCATGATGCCTATCGTATCGACTACCTGCGTGAACATATTCGCCAAATGAAAGAAGCAATCAATGATGGAGCAAATGTGTTTGGCTATACTTCATGGGGATGTATTGATATCATCAGTGCTGGTACATCAGAAATGAGTAAACGATATGGATATATTTATGTAGATCAGGATGATTATGGCAATGGAACATTGAAACGTTATAAAAAAGATTCTTTCTATTGGTATAAGAAAGTAATCGCAAGCAATGGAGAAGATTTAGGAGATAACGATTGATCGTCACGATCAATCGTTTTCATAAAAGAAATGATTCAGCATTACAAGCAGACAGATATCGTCATACAAGATAAGTCATTATATCAATTACAGGATATCGTAGATAAATATGCTATACAAAAAGCGTTGATACTTATATCTAAAACCATACAACGATCTCTATATTATCAAACTGCATTATCTTCACTAGATATTACGTATATCGAATATAATCAAATAGAAAAAGATCCTGATGATGATATGATTATGAACGCATTATATACAGCACGAAAATATCAATGTGATGGTGTGATTGCGATAGGTGGAGGAAGTGTGCTAGACACTGGAAAAGCTGTATCCTTGATGTATGATCAAAAGCAACATATTTTAAATTTTATACATGATAAATCATATGATATTGAAAAAACAATACCACTTATCTGTATACCGACAACCATTGGCACAGGAAGTGAAATTAGTAAAAATATTGTCGTAAAGAATCATAGAACCGGTAGGAAACATCGTATCATTGAGAAAGCTGCTCGTGCTGATTTTATGATGATAGATTGTGAATTTATGAAATCATTAACAGTGGACATGGTTTTATATGGCAGCATGGATATTCTTGCGCATGCGATTGAGGCATATACGAATAAAAAATCAATGACGATGCCAGATGAATTTATTGATGAATGTGCCCTTACATCCATACAGTTGGTAACAAAACATTTAAAACCAGCCTTGTTTGGTGAATTACACGATCGTATGCAGCTACAACTCGCAAGTTTATATGCAGGAATTGCAATGGAAAATGATTTACATGCCAATCATATACTTGCGGGATGCATTCATGAGATGTTTCCTCAATTACATCATGGAATGTGTGTAGGAATGTTGTTGCCATATATTATGCAGTATAATGCCAGCACATGTAAAAGTCGATATGATCAAATCAATGATCGCATCCAAATGGATTGTATAAATTGGATCATACAAATACAACAACAGTTTCATTATCCACAACTTAGCGACTATATCCATACGTTAGAAGATGCAGATAGATTAATAGAAATGATGATACAAAAAAATATTTCTATCAACCCGATTTCCATATCCCCACAACAAATCAAGCAAATGATCTATCAAGCATGTTATATAAAAAGGCAGGAATGATTATAATTTTTCTGCCTTTTCGCTTAGTGATTTAGATTTTTACATATTCTGTGAGATATCAGTGTCACAATTCCAATGCCACTACTACCTAAAGCATAATAGGGGAAACCAAAACATAACTGCACACCACCAACGACAATCAATCCGCCAGCAATGATATCGCCAATATGATTACCTTTCTCCATGACCTCTTTTGAAGGGTGGCTTATCTTTTTACTTTTTGTGCATACACGATTATTGAAAGCTTGTGTTTTTTGTAATACCTTTTTAGTCTTTTCCATTGGATCCATTCTTTTCATCAGCGTTCTTCCTTTCTTACAGACTATTGGTCTGTATTGCTGTATAAAATAATCTGCTTAGGCAGATATTTTAATTATTTTTTTGATAGGCATGCCATATATCTTCCATTAATTCATCATCCAGAATATCAAAGCCAATACGATCCATCATATGCTTTAAATATGATAAACGCCGTTTGATCTGGTCACAATCATCTGGATTGATGATAGGATTGATCCAATAGTTAATAAGAAATAGGAATACTTCTGCACATAAATCAGGATCGCTTGTTTGAATGGAACCATCAGATATACCTTCTTCAATAAATTTTGATATTAAGGGCGCATCAACTTCCATACAGTTTCTCATACCATTGACCACAAAATGTGGATTTTTCGCTTCTATAGCTGTTGTTTTCTCAAAGCCATATCGTTGTGCATGCGTGGCAAGATAACGTAATAATTCTTTTAATTTAGCTTTTCCATTCTCAGCTTCTATTGAATTTATGATATCGTGTAATTGTTTCTGATATTCTTTACTACAATGCTCCATCACTGCGGATAATATGGCTTCTTTAGATTCAAAATGATGATATAAGCCACCTTTTGATAAATGCAAAGCATCTAATATATCCTGAATACTGGTTTGTTCATAACCTTTTTCAAGAAATAAGGCAGTTGCAGTTGTGATGATATTTTCTACTGTTCTCTCTGGATGTGCATATCTAGCCATAATTTTCTCCTATACAGACTTTTGGTCTGTATTCAGCTTAACATGGTTTTTAAAGGATGTCAAACATTTACTTGTGATAGGGATTGAATCATGGCATAATGATAAAGATGAAATGGGGTTATAGAATGGAAATCATACATTGTTGTTTAAAAGAAGCATTTGAAAAAGAAATAGAAAATGGAACGTATGGAACATCAGAGATAAAGGCGAAAGGATATATCCAGTTTGCGACATGGAACAGTTTTCGTTACCTCGCACCAGCTTTCTATAAAGATACCCGTGAATATATCTTTTTGGTTGTGGATATGGATAAAGTAAGAAATCGTATACGTTTTGTGAAGGATCATAAAGGGCACGCATTTCCTTGTGTATATGGCATGATTCAACATGACGAAATCAAACGTTGTGTACCATTTATTCATGATGATAAAGCATGGCTGAATCAAAAGGAATGTGTACATATTTTGATGAATACCAGTATGATTGATGAAAACTGGTGTTATCCAGCTTTGAAAAAATATATATCTGCTCAGGATGAAGTATGTGTGATGGCATTTAGCTTCTTTGATGATACCAAGACATTAGATGATTGGAACCGTCAATATAAACCAGGACAGGGCATCTGGTACAAAAGCAATACCGATGTATTCTTTCGCTATGGATTGAAACGTGAACAAATTCATTGGGTCAATTATTTCACAGACAGTAAAATAGAGATGGAAAATAAGATTATGAACAGCAGTATCGTGTTTTTTACCGGAGGTGCACCAGATCTCATGATGAAACGTATTCGTGAATTTAAATTAACATCTTTATTGAAAAATTATCAGGGTGTGATGATGGGATATAGTGCAGGAGCAATGATGCAATTTGATGAATATCACATTACTCCAGATGAAGATTATCCATCATTTGTGTATGAAAAAGGTTTAGGATGTTTAAAAGGTTTTGGAATAGAACCACACTATCAAGCATCCAGGATACAAAAAGAAAGCATGCAGCTTGTAATAAAAGAAAAACAAAAAGATGTATATGGCATCTATGAAAAAGGCGGCATCATCATTGATCAAGGCAACATGATAATGTTTGGAAAAGTAGATATCATGGAGGCAGAAGATACAAAGTTATGAAACTTATGTACAATCGAAAAAACATCATTGACGAAATGAAACAAAAAAGTGTACCATAGATAGGAAAAAGAGAAGGGATGCGTAGTATGTTTCATTTACAAGTAGATTTAACAAAAGACAATATTTTTAAAGCGCTGTTACTGTTTGCGATTCCGATTTTTATCGCTAATGTGTTCCAGCAGTTATACAATACGATGGATACCATGATCGTAGGAAATTATCTGGGAGATGCTTCACTTGCGGCCATTGGTTCTGCTTCAGCAATATATGAGCTGATGATAGGATTCGCATTAGGGGTTGGCAATGGGTTAAGCATTGTCACCGCCCGCTGTTATGGAGCAAATGATGAAGATGCAATAAAACGTTCAGTCGCAGGTTCTATCGTGATTGGGGTATTTTTAACCATCGTGATTATGATCATTGCGAAACTGTTTTTATATCCATTATTACAGTTATTAAATACACCACCTGAAATTATAGAAGAGTCATATTCCTATATATTCACCGTAACGATTTTTGTGGGCGTGATGTTTGCGTACAATATGTGTGCAGGATTGTTACGTGCAATTGGAAATAGTGTGATGCCACTTGTGTTTTTGATTATATCCAGTGCTATTAATGTTGTTTTGGATATCGTGTTTATTACACAGTTTTCTATGGGTGTACAGGGTGCAGCAGTTGCGACAGTCATTGCTCAGGCGATTAGTGCAGTGCTGTGTTTCGTATACATTTATTTCAAAGCACCATTATTAATACCACAAAGAAAACATTTTCATGTAGGAAAACAAATGTATCAGGAGCTTGCAGGACAAGGATTTTCTATGGGATTTATGATGGCAATTGTATCAGCAGGTACTGTAATCCTGCAAACAGCGATTAACAAATTTGGATATTTGATTATCGCAGGTCATTCTACCGCAAGAAAAATCAATTCTTTCTGTATGATGCCAGCTTCTACATTCTGTATGGCATTATCTACCTTTGTATCACAGAATAAAGGCGCAAATCAAAAGGAACGAATTCGTCAGGGAGTAAAAACAGCTAATATCATCAGTATTTGCTGGGGTGGAATAGCACTTGTCTTAATGTTCTTTTTTGCCAGACCACTAGTTGCGCTTATATCTGGTTCTAATGAGGCAGCTGTATTAGATAATGGGTCTTTATATTTGATGATCAATGCTCCATTTTATGCAGTGTTAGGAATCTTGCTAAATCTGAGAAATTCTTTACAGGGGCTAGGTAGAAAAGTAATACCACTTGTATCCAGTGTGATTGAGTTCTGTGGAAAAATAGTCTTTGTAATCTTGTTTATTCCGTTGCTGGATTACTTTGGTGTTATTATTTGTGAGCCGGTAATCTGGTGTTGCATGTGTTTACAGTTATGGTTCTCTTTCTACCGTGACAGCTATATGCAAAAAAGTGAAGAAGAAAAAGAGAAAGTAAAGGATTATGAGTTGAATTGTTCTTAAACCTTTTTGAGAATTTAAGTCTGTTTTTACTTGACGTTGATAACATTTTATAGTATTATATAGGCACCAAGAGTGGATGTCGAAAGACATCATAAAAGGAATGGATAACGGTGAGGTGATCCATTCCTTTTTAATACAAGAGGTCCCAAGAGTGGAAAAGATTTTCGTGCAGATTTTCCAAAAGTGTGATAAGGACCGCTTCTGAACATGATTTTACATTACCTTAGCTTATCTTTTTAGGATAACACAAAGTAATGTTAAGATCACAACTAGTAGTACTAGTGCATCCATATGTATTCTTTTCCTCTCCCAAAACGAAAATATATTTTCCATTTGGAATTTACCTCCTACTATACATATACGTAATTTAGGTGCGAAAATCCTAAATTATTTTACAATTTGTGAAAATAACCTATTGATGGTTAGAATGACGACTTAAAATTCATTGAAATATAAATGATTTTCTCTTGACGTTGATAACATTTTATAGTATTATAAAGGCACCAAGAGTGGATGTCGAAAGACATCAGAAAAGGAATGGATTACTTTGCCGGTTATCCATTCCTTTTTTAAAACAAGAGGTCCCAAGAGTGGAAAAGATTTTCGTACAGATTTTCCAAAAGTGTGATAAGGACCGCTTCTGAACATGATTTTACATTACCTTAGCTTATCTTTTTAGGATAACACAAAGTAATGTTAAGATCACAACTAGTAGTACTAGTGCATCCATATGTATTCTTTTCCTCTCCCAAAACGAAAATATATTTTCCATTTGGAATTTACCTCCTACTAATACATATACGTAATTTAGGTACGAAAATCCTAAATTATTTTGCAATTTGCGAAAATAACCTATATATAGTTTAGGAAAGCGCCTGATATATGATTTAAAGAAGTATTAGTTGAAGAATGACTATAGGATAATCAGTAAAATCAGAACAACATTTAATTTTTAACTGATTTAATGAAAAAATTTTCAAAGTCCCTTGACTTCACGAGGGATAATCTTTATAATTATATCAATTTAAGGAAAGTTTATAGAACAAAAAGGAGAGATAACATGGCTTATTACTTTAACGAACCGTCACGTACATTTGCGGAGTACCTGTTGGTACCTGGATATTCCAGTGCAGATTGTACACCAGCAAACGTGTCTTTGAAAACACCATTAGTTAAATTCAAGAAAGGCGAGGAACCTGCATTATCTTTGAATATTCCTATGGTATCTGCAATTATGCAGTCTGTATCAGGAGAAAAAATGGCTTGTGCATTAGCAAGAGAAGGAGGAATCTCTTTCATCTATGGTTCTCAGAGCGTAGAAGATGAAGCAGCAATGGTTGCTCGTGTTAAAGCAACAAAAGCAGGCTTTGTTTACAGTGATTCCAATATTCGTCCAGATGCAACACTGGCTGATGTATTGGCATTAAAAGAAGAAACAGGACATGCGACAATGGCAGTTACAGAAGATGGCACACCAGAAGGCAAACTGGTTGGTATCGTAACAAGTCGTGATTATCGTGTATCACGAATGGATCCTACAACAAAAGTCAGTGAATTCATGACACCATTTGAAAAGCTGATTGTAGGAAAAGATGGTATGTCATTAACAGAAGCAAATAACTTGATTTGGGAATACAAATTAAATCAGTTGCCAATTATTGATGAAAACGGTCATTTAAAATCTTTCGTTTTCCGTAAAGATTATGATTCTCATAAAGAGCATCCAAATGAATTGCTGGATGATCAGAAACGCTACATCGTCGGTGCAGGTATTAACACAAGAGATTATGAAACACGTGTTCCTGCATTAGTAGAAGCCGGCGCAGATGTATTATGTATTGACTCTAGTGAAGGATTTAGTGAATGGCAGGCATTGACTTTGAAATGGATCCGTGAAAAATACGGTGATAGTGTAAAAGTAGGCGCTGGTAACGTTGTAGATGCAGAAGGATTCAGATTCTTAGCAGAAGCTGGTGCTGATTTTATTAAAATTGGTATTGGTGGAGGCAGTATCTGTATTACTCGTGAACAAAAAGGTATTGGTCGCGGACAGGCAACAGCTACCATTGATGTAGCACGTGCACGTGATGAATACTTTAAAGAAACAGGTATCTATATTCCAATCTGTAGTGATGGTGGTATTGTACATGATTACCACATTACTTTAGCACTTGCTATGGGAGCGGACTTTGTTATGTTAGGACGTTACTTCTCAAGATTTGAAGAATCTCCTACAAAGAAAGTTACCATCAATGGTACATATATGAAAGAATACTGGGGCGAGGGAAGTGCTCGTGCACGTAACTGGCAGCGTTATGATATGGGAGGAAGTAAGAAACTTTCTTTCGTAGAAGGTGTAGATTCTTACGTTCCATATGCAGGAGCATTAAAAGACAATGTAGATTTGACATTGAGTAAAGTTAAACACACGATGTGTAACTGTGGTGCATTGACAATTCCAGAACTTCAGGAAAAAGCTAAAATCACATTGGTATCTTCTACAAGTATCGTAGAAGGTGGCGCACATGATGTTGTTGTTAAAGATAATACATTAGATGCAAAAGTAAAATAAGAATTAAAAAAACTTCGTTTTCCTAAGAAAGCGGAGCTTTTTTTAAGGGAAAAAACAAGAAATTCTTAAAAGTTACCATTTTCAATTATGTAAAAATACCTTATAATAGAAATTAGCAATGGATGCGTTTACAAACACAGGGATGGTATTAAAGGATGATGTAGTTATGATAGAAGAAACAGAACAAGTTTATGAGTTGCAGATGGAAAAGCTGCAAAAACTAGAAGAAGAAAATCGACAATTGAGAGTCATGGTAGAACAGGATTGGCTAACAGGGATATATAATCGTGGAACAATCGAATTAAAAATCAATCAACAGTTGCAAATGTATCAAAAAGGCGCTTTATTTGTTTTGGATGTTGATCATTTTAAACAGATCAATGATCAATATGGGCATATTTGTGGGGATGTTGCTTTGAAGAAAATTGCTGCAGTTTTGAAGAAAATAACATATAAAAATGGATCAGCTGGGCGTGTTGGCGGGGATGAATTTGTCATATTCTATCCTGAAGCTGATGATGAATCATTTATTGAAGAAAAACGTAAAGAAATACGTTCATTGTTAAAACAGATACAGGTAACAGATGGTGCATCTATTTATGTTTCCATATGCGGCTGTATGTATCGCCCTAATGATGATTACATCAGTATGTTTCGTCGTGCAGATGCCTTACTTGTAAAGGAAAAGCACATTAGAAGACGTTTAGATGGGGAACATGTGTATAATGATATTTATATGTCAGAAAATTTATTGGTTGATATTGAACTGATTCGTAAAGAATTACGGGAACAGGAAATTATACCTGGCGCTTTCTGTCAGGATTATCACTCTTTTCAAAATATTTATCGTTTTATCGAACGCAGAATGTCCCGTATTCAGGGGGAAGCCGGCTTGATTTTATTCACATTAATGAATCCAAAGGGAGCGTATCCTTCCTTTGAACAACAAGAACAGTGTATGTTTGCGCTGAAACGGATTATTCAATCATCATTAAGACTGGGAGATGTTTTTACACAATACAGCAGTTTTCAGTTTCTGGTAATGGCGTTGGATACCAAAGAAGAGGGAATACAATGTATCATAGATCGTATTCAGAAAGCTTTTGCGCAGAATGCCTGTTTAAAAGATAAGATGCTGCTGCATCATGATTTTCCACTTGAGGCAGTACATACACATGTCGCAAGATGAGTATAGAAGAATCATATTTGTGAGATGCTAATGATGAAAGAAGGAATAGAATGGGAAAATTACCACCAGCAGCAAAGGTATATGAGGCCTATAGCGCTATTGCGGATAAGCGTGTAGAACTTCATGAACAGGAAGCATATGTTACTAGCAGTGATGAATCAAAACGATATACAGTACGTTTTCAAGATGATGTATATTCCAGTAATGATAATGCAACGATATGGCAGCATTATGCTGGATATCCGATTTTAGCAGTATTGATGCTTCAAAAGCGATTACCAGTAAATGAAGAAATTCTTCCAGCTTTTAAAAATGTGAACTGGAAAGCATTAAATACGAAATATAAAAATAAATATGATCTGGCTATTCAGGAATTTTATGAACAACATCCTACCCTTGATCCAACTTTGGTAGAGGAAAGTGTAGAAGAATGTTTAAAAGCTTGTGAAACCTTGCAAATCATTATAAAAGGCAACCGGGCAAAAAAATAATACCAGGAAATCAGATTCTTATTTGCACATAGGTTAAAAAAAGAGATTTCAAATGAAACCTCTTTTTAATTATCTGTCCTAAATAGTTATTGAGCACAACTGTTTTTATTCAATGAAGCAAAATGATTTCTACCGTTTTCTTTTACCTGATACAAGGCACTGTCCGCAACATTTACTGCCACATCTAATTGAAAATACTTATCATTTTTCAAGTTCGCATAGCCTGCCGAAACACTTACGATATCCGCAGCCTTAGATTTTTTATGTTCGATATGCATGTTGTTTAAATCTTCTTTTACTTTGCCTAAATAATATTCAATTTCATGATCACTCATATTTACACAGACACAGATAAATTCATCGCCACCATATCTTGCCGCAAAAATACGGCTATCAGAGTTGATGTCCAGACAGCGTGCCACACTTTGTAAAACCTTATCTCCTTGTGTGTGTCCATAGCAGTCATTGTATTGTTTAAAATAATCTACATCTAACAGAATAATGCCAAGTTTTTCCACATTATGATTATGATGAAGACTATTGATTAGATTAATGAAATAAGAACGATTAAATAAGCCTGTTAATCCATCAATTTTCACTTTAGATTCCAGTACTTGTTTTTCTTTCATAATACATTCTTTTTCTGTCTGCATATCGTTTACCAGAATTTTTTCACGCATACTTTCGGCTTTGAATTTATTAGTGACATCACTTACTTGTTTCTGAAGCTGATAATATTGTTTATAAGAATAAATTAAAGCATTTTCCATATGGAAAGTTTCCGCAAAATTGATCCAGCATAAATGCAGCTGTAATTGCTGGGCGATATCATCCTCAAGACATAAAGTTCCCATACAACGCAATAATTTATCCGCACGCTCTTTATCTTCCAGTTTTAAAGTGATTTGAAAAGCATCACGATAGAAAGAGAAGTACATATTTCGATTTAATGTATTATGTAGGCCACTGTTGATAAAAAAATCAATCATCTGCAAAGTATATTCTTCATTTTTCATATAATATGCCATATATAATTGAGAAACATATAAAATACCAATGTTTTCTTCACCAACATATATTTTCAAATCATCGTAATATTTGTCATATAAATCAATGGCTTTTTTGATATGACCATTTTTTAAATACAGCTCTATCAGATTGAAAATAACAACACAGTCGATATGATCTCTGATCGCATCTTTATTTGCGTTAAACAAGTCAAAGGCTTTCTGGATATATAACAAGCCATCCGTATTATCATCTTTTTCTTCAAACATGACACCGATGTTATTATAAACAGCAATCTGCGTATTGATGTCATGTGCCTGCTGTGCCACTTTTAATCCATCCAAGTAGCATTGTACTGCCGTTATTTCATCAAAGTTTGCGTTATGATACATGCCTTCAATAATATGTATTTTGATTAATAAATCTAAATAGTTATAGGCGAGTGCGATTTCTTTTGTTTTTTGCACGTAATGGATACAATTGTGATGTTCACGAATGGTTACATAATAATCCGCAAGAAAAGCATAGGCAAAGGCAATTCCATAAAAATCATTTATCTTTTTCGCTGCTTCTAATAATTCATTACTGTACTTTTTTTGTTTTTTTAAATCAACATGATGTACAGTTTGGATAGCTTCCATTTTATTTTGAATGAATTCCTTTAAATTTTCTTCTTTATTCTCCATCTTTTCTCACCCTTCTTCTCTATTATACAATAAAGCGCTTTCAAGTTCGACGGTAATTTTAATATTTGTAATATACTTTTTTTGATATATAGAGGAAAAGTGGTTCGTCATATTAAGAAATGTAGAAAATGGTATTAAAAAAGGGTTTTATGTGAAATATTTCGCAAATTTGCGTTTACGAAAAAAAAGGATAGTGGTATAATAAACTCGTTACTTAAGGAGGATTTTACTATGGCAAAAAGAACAGTAAAAGATTTAGATGTTGCTGGTAAACGAGTTATCGTTCGTTGCGATTTCAACGTACCAAGAAAAGATGGAAAAATCACAAATGACAACCGAATCATTCAGGCTTTACCAACAATCAAATATCTGATTGAAAACAAGGCAAAAATCATTCTGATGTCTCACCTTGGAAAAGTTAAAACTGAAGAAGACAAAGCAAAAAACGACTTACGTTGTGTAGCTGATCGTTTAAGCGAATTGGTTGATACAAAAGTTACATTCGTTCCTGTTACTAGAGGCGAAGAATTAGAAAATGCTGTTGCTGCATTAAATGATGGTGAAATCGTTGTTATGCAGAACACTCGTTACGAAAAAGGCGAAAGCAAAAATGATCCTGAATTAGCTCAGTACTGGGCAAGCTTAGGTGATTTATTCGTTGAAGATGCATTCGGTAGTGTTCACCGTGCACACGCTTCAACTGCTGGTATCCCTTCAATCCTTCCTAACGCTTTAGGTTTCTTAGTAGAAAAAGAAGTAAAAATGTTAGGTGCTGCTGTTGATACTCCAGTACGTCCATTCGTTGCTATCATCGGTGGAGCAAAAGTATCTGACAAGATCGCTGTTGTTGACAACCTGTTGAAGAAAGCTGATAAAGTATTAATCGGTGGTGGAATGGCTTATACATTCTTGAAAGCAATGGGCTTAAATGTAGGTAAATCACTTGTTGAAGAAGACAAAGTGGAATTAGCTAAAGAATACATCGCAAAAGCTGAAGGAAAATTAATCCTGCCAGTTGACCACGTATGTGCAGATGCATTTGCTGAAGATGCAAACACTGTTGTTGCTGACAACGAAAACATTCCTGCAGATTACATGGGATTAGACATTGGTCCTAAGACTGTTGAATTATACAAAGCTGAATTAGCTGGTGCTAAAACAGTTGTATGGAATGGACCTATGGGTGTATTTGAAATGAAACCATTCGCTAATGGTACATTACAGGTATGTACAGCAATCTCTGAATTAGAAGGTGCTACTACTGTTATCGGTGGTGGAGATTCTGCTGCTGCTGCTATTCAGTTAGGATTCGCTGAAAAATTCTCTCACATCTCTACAGGTGGAGGAGCTTCTCTGGAATACATGGAAGGTAAAGAATTACCTGGTATCGCAGTAATCGCTGAAAAATAGGAAAGAGGAAATATAACTATGAGAAAACCAATTATCGTTGGAAACTGGAAAATGAATAAAACCATGAAGGAAACAAAAGAATTCATGGAAGCTGTAGATGCAGCTGCTGCTAGCGAAAACGCTACTTATGGAATCGGTGCTCCTTATACTGCATTATCAACTGCAGTTGCTGGTGCTAAGAATCTGATCGTTGCTGCAGAAAACTGCCACTTTGAAGATACTGGAGCATTCACTGGTGAAGTTTCTGTACCTATGTTACAGGAAATCGGTGTTACTCACTGTATCATTGGTCACTCTGAACGTCGTACAATGTTCGGTGACACAGACGAAACTGTAAACAAAAAAGCAAAACGTCTAATCGAAGCTGGAATTACTCCAATCTTATGTATTGGTGAAACAGAAGCTCAGTATGATGCTGGTGATTCTGAAAAAGTAATTCGTGACCAGTTAACTGGTTCTTTAGCTGATATGTGTCCAAAATGTGTTGGTAATATGGTTATCGCATATGAACCAATCTGGGCAATCGGAACTGGTAAGAGTGCATCAGTAGAAATCGCAGAAAACTGCTGCCGTATCGTTCGTGACCAGGTTCGTGTAATGTATGGTGATGATGCAGCTGAAAACGTACGCGTACAGTACGGTGGATCTGTTAAACCTAACAACATTCAGGAATACATGGCTCAGCCAGATATCGATGGTGCATTAATTGGTGGAGCAAGCTTAAAAGCTGATAGCTTTATCGAAATCATCGAAAAAACTAAATAATTGAATAAGATGAACAGTCTGTTCCAAATGGAATGGACTGTTTTTTAACATATTCAAATGTTTCAGAGTTTCAGCTTTCTCTAGGGAAAACTAAGTGTTTTTTTATTTAATACTACAAATAAATTAATAAAAACGTCCGATTTGGACGTTTTCATTTGCTTAATATTTTTCTTGGAATCCATCCCATAATACCATTCTTTTTCACTAAGGCATGTTCACCACAAGTGGAAACAATTTTTACATAATCACCTTTTTCCACAGGTAAATGATAGGTGGTAAAGTTATCCACATGAATTTCATCACCTTTATGAAAAATAAAATCTTTCGGTATCCAAAAATCTTTTCCACTGGAAAGATGGCGACATAAGTAACGAATATCATCTTCTTTTAATATCTTCACAGAGCTGTCATACCATTTGATAAAAAAAGGATCAGAATTTATGGGCTGTATGCTGTCTAATACTTTGGCTTTCTTTAAACAGTCACTATGCGCATACGAGAAATTTCCATGCTCAATTAACAATGCATTTAACTGTCCTGCACTCTTTACTTCATTTCCACCATCAATCGCAATGATATGGCGAAAATCATCAATCATTGGATTAAAGCAACAGATACCATCACAATATTCACTTACTGGTAGATGACCTACAACAACATATTTTTGGAATCGTTTCGCATCATCTAAAAAACGGTTATGCGTCATAATATCACGCATTTCTTTTCCATAATGATCTTCATCCAGAATCGCCGCATGCCCAAAGATATAATGTTGTGTTTCCACCACATGAGGGAGCTGGTCTACAAACGCTAATTCCTTTGGAAAGTGTTGTTTTAATATTCTGGCATATTCAATCATATCTATATCTTTATGAAAATGAATGCCAAGTGTAGCAGCCATTTCATGCAGAATACTATTTTGACGATGTAATAGGACTTCTTTTAGAAAATCCAGGCGATATTCATAAAGAACATTCTTACATACAAAATCACAATTTCCCATCATAGGATGTACATGTGGACTTTTAGAAAGCTCCATTATAAAGTGCAAAGTTTCCATGTTGTAAGCACCTTTCTCTAATAAATCGCCAACAAGAAACAATTCATCCTGATGCATATCAAAAGCAATTTTTTTCAATAATTTTTTTAAAACAGGCAGATTCGCATGAATATCACTAATAGCAATGATGCGGCGATGATCATCTACATTTATGTATTTTGATTTTATAGATCGATCAATCATTTTCATGCACCTCCTTGCTTATTTATTATAATCGATTTATGATAATGGTACCAGTAAAATGTTTAGACGGAAAGGGAGAGTCCTATGAAATTCTTATTTACCATGTTATATGCGCTGATTGCATTTGTGATCGTTGGTGTCGTCATCATTAGTTATGCACGATTTATGCAATATTATCACGATCATCATAAAAAGTGATAAACTTTAATAATATTAAATATAAAATTAATATTATTAAAGTTTTTGTTTATATTTACATTCATAAAAATAAGTGCTATCATAAAATTGAAGGTGATAGATATGCAGAATATACCAGAATGGTTATTAAATCTAGATAGTGAAGATTTTGCGTTTATCAAGCGCTTCATCTTATCAAGTGGTTCATTAAAGGAAGTCGCAAAGGAATATGGGGTTTCTTATCCTACGGTGCGTTTACGCTTAGACAGGCTGATACAAAAGATTAATTTAAATGATCAGATAATGGGGGAGGAGCCTTATATCGCATTGATCAAACGTTTGGCTTTAGAGGATAAACTAGATTTTGAAACAGCAAAGCTGTTAATTCATGAATATCAAAAACTAGAGGAGGAAAAGAATCTATGAAAACAAATAGTGTTTACATTATTTTCGCCCTTATCTGTGTCATTGGATTATGCGTATTACAGTATTACATATCATTAAAGTCAAAAAAATGGCTAGGATGGATTCTGCCTGGTATATTCTTTTGTTTATCTATTCTTTTTACAATCAGTGCAGTTACTTTTCTGCATTCATATGAAATCTCAGAAGTGTATTCAAATAATGGTAATTTAATGTCATCCATTATAACAAATACAACAAGTAATTTTCCTATCCAGACAATCCTTCCAAAAGCAATTGAGATTTTTTTGATCAGTAATCTTCCTACCATCCTATTTATCATCATTTTCTTAGTCGTGCATCAAAAACAAAAAAGAGAGGCACAAATTCATAAAATGAATATACAGGACTTATGATTTTGTATAAAACAGCAACTCATAAAAGACTTGCTGTTTTTTTATATATCTTGTATATTTTAATACCACAATATTGTAATAAAATTGCATAATTTAAATATTAATATAAAATATATTGAAATTTAATTTCATCAGGACTATAATTCGTAGTGTAAGCGCTTATTAATGTTCTTTAGAAGAATGAGAAAGGAGAGTTTTATGACAGATATTTCTCTAATTATGATTTTAATACTTTGTTTGTATACCGTTATTGGTGTTTTAGATCAAATTTCCATTCAAATTGGTGTGTACACACCATTGTTTGCAGCTACAATAACGGGAGCTTTGCTTGGAAACGTTGAGTTAGGTCTAAGTGTTGGTGCTACTTTACAGTTGATGACACTTGGTGTTGCAACTTATGGAGGAGCTTCTGTACCAGATTATTTATCAGGAGCTATTATGGGTACTGCGTATGCAATTATTTCAGGAGAAGGTGCTGAATATGGTATTGCACTTGCAGTACCAATTGGATTATTACTTACACAACTAGATATCATAGGGCGTATGGCAAACTCTTTCTTTCAACATTATGCTGAACGATGTGCAGAAAAAAATGATATAAATGGTGTAGAATTAGCAAATAAACTTGGGATGATTCCCTGGATTTTATCTCGTGTAATTCCTGTTTTTGTAGGATTATTATTTGGTCAGGCAGTTGTAAATTCGATTAATAGTTTTATCCCTGTATGGTTTATGTCTGGTTTAAAAGCAGCCGGTGCGATCCTTCCTGCTTTAGGTATGGCAATATTGATGCGTTATTTACCACTTAAAAAATATTATCCATATTTCATTATTGGTTTTGTGATGATTGCTTATGGTAAGAGTATGTTTACAGTGCTTTCTGTAGCATTGGTAGGATTTGCTTTTGCGGCATTACAATATTCAAAGCTAAAAGAAAAAAGCTTAGTAATAGAATCAGGAGTTAGCGAAAGTGATGATGAGGAGGTGGAAATCGATGGTTAACTTGAATAATAAGATAACAAAAAGCGATATTCGTAAAGTATATATTCGTAATTTATTTGGTTTGCAATGGGGTTGGAATTATGAGAAAATGCAGGGTTTAGGTTATGCATGGGTTATAATGCCAGCTTTACGAAAAATATATCGCGATGATCCAGAAGGATTACAAAAAGCACTAACAATGCAACTGGGTTATTTTAATACAACTCCAGCCATGTCACATTTGATTATTGGTGCTGATATTGCATTGGAAGAAGAATTTGGAAATAAAGCTGAAGATGCGGTTTTAGGTCTGAAAACAGGTTTGATGGGACCTTTTGCAGGAGTAGGAGATACTTTATTTGTAGCAATTTATCGTGCAATTGTATTTTCAATTGCAGCATATATGGCTCAGCAAGGCAATGCTTTTGGTTTAATCATACCAATTATCGCATGTATGATCGTTATGGCGATTCGTTATAAATTCACTACAATAGGATATGCACAAGGAAAAAAATTAGCAACAGGTTTTGCGACTACAATGATTCCAATAACAGAAGGTGCAGCTATTTTAGGGTTAACAGTAGTAGGTGGATTGATTGCTTCTGTAATATCATATAAGCTGGATTTAACATTTACAATGGGTAAAGTAAGCATGTCAGTGCAAGATAATCTTGATAAAATTATGCCATCCTTAATTCCACTTGCAATTGTATTATTTTCCTATTGGTTATTAGGCAAGAAGAAAATGAATTCTACCAAATTGATATTTATTTTGATAGGACTGGGAATGATACTTGGAAATCTACAACCATTTTTTAATTGGCTGGTTTCCATATTTTAAATAATCTTAAAAAGATTGTAATATTCAGCAGTAAGGTTGAAAACTTTAAATGTTAAAAAGTAAAGGTAATATCGCGTAGATAATTCAATTAAAAAGTTCTTTAAAATGTAATAAAAATACAAAAATAAAAATATTTTAAAAAATATATTGAAATAATATTACATTTTGGTTATAATATCAACGTGGAAGCGCTTTACAATAAAAACATTGAAAGAGGAGGATTTCTATGACTGAAATTTCATTACTGCTGATTTTCGTACTATGTCTGTACACAGCAATTGGTGTATTAGACCAAATATCCATTCAGATTGGAGTTTACACACCATTATTTGCGGCAACAGTTACTGGAGCTTTACTTGGTAACATCGAACTTGGATTAACAGTTGGAGCAACATTGCAATTAATGACACTTGGTGTTGCGACTTATGGTGGAGCTACCATTCCTGATTATTTATCTGGTGCAATTATGGGAACAGCTTATGCGATCATCTCAGGTGAAGGTGCTGAATATGGAATCGCACTTGCAGTACCAATTGGCTTATTATTAACTCAACTTGATATTATTGGACGTATGGCAAATTCATTCTGTCAACACTATGCAGATCGTTGTGCTGAAAAAGGAAATGCAAGAGGTGTAGAGCTTGCGAATGTATTGGGCATGCTGCCATGGATTCTATCACGTGTCATTCCAGTATTCATTGGCTTATGTTTCGGAGAAGCAGTTGTTAATTCTATCAACAGTTTTATTCCAGTATGGTTTATGACAGGCTTAAAAGCGGCTGGTGCTATATTACCTGCATTAGGTATGGCAATCTTAATGCGTTATCTGCCACTTAAAAAATACTATCCATATTTCATTATTGGTTTTGTAATGATTGCATATGGCGGCAGTATGTTTACTGTATTATCTGTAGCACTTGTTGGCTTCGCGTTTGCAGCTTTACAATATACAAAGATGAAAGAAAAAACTACTGCGGTAAGTGGTAGTGGAAGTGTTGTAGTTGAAGATGATGAGGAGGTAGAAATCGATGGCTAACTCAGGAAATAAGCTGACAAAGAGCGATATTAATAAAGTATATGTTCGTAACCTGTTTGGTTTACAATGGGGATGGAATTATGAAAAGATGCAAGGGCTTGGATATGCATGGGTAATCATGCCTGCATTAAAACGTATCTATAAAGACGATCCTGAAGGAATGAAACAAGCATTAAAAATGCAGTTGAGTTATTTTAATACAACACCTGCCATGTCACATTTGATTGTTGGTGCAGATATGGCATTGGAAGAAGAGTTTGGTATTGAAGCTGAAAATGCAGTTGCTGGTTTAAAAACCGGCTTGATGGGACCATTTGCTGGTGTTGGTGATACTTTGTTTATTGCTATCTATCGTGCAATTGTTTTCTCAATCGCATCTTATATGGCATTAGAAGGAAATGCACTAGGACTGCTGATTCCAATTATCGCATGTATCGCAGTAATGGCTGTTCGTTACAAATTCACAACAATGGGATATGCTCAGGGTAAAAAACTGGCAACAGGTTTCGCAGATAAGATAGCACCAATTACAGAAGGCGCTGCAATTCTTGGTTTAACTGTTGTTGGTGGCTTGATTGCTTCAGTTATTTCTTATAAACTAGATTTAACATTTACAATGGGTGAAGTAACTTTATCTGTTCAGGAAAACCTGGATAAGATCTTACCATGTATGATCCCATTAGGAATCGTTATGTTGTCTTATTGGTTATTAGGTAAGAAAAATATGAATTCTACACGCTTGATCTTTGTTTTATTGGGATTGGGTATGATTTTAGGTAACTTACAAAATATGTTAAATTGGCTAGTTGCATTATTTTAAGAAAAGGAGATATAAATTATGGCAATTGTACACGCAAGAATTGATGAGCGTTTGATTCATGGACAAGTAGCTATGGTATGGACAAATACTGTAGGAGCTACAAGAATTGCAGTAGTAAATGATGAAGCAGTAAAGGATGAAATGATCATTGCGGGATTAAAAATGGCAAAACCTGCTGGTGTAAAATTATCTATTTTATCTAAGAAAAAGGCTGTGGAAAAGTTTCAAAGCGATGTATATGACAACGATAAAGTATTCTTGATCACAAAAAATTTGCAAGATATGGAATTTTTAGTGGAAAATGGTGTAAAAACAGGTACAATAAATGTAGGAAATATTGCGAAAAGGGAAGGTTCTACACAGATCAAGAAATCTGTTTATGTAACCAAAGAGGATATCGATTCAATTCATCATCTGATTGATAAAGGCATCCGTGTAACTGCCCAGATGATACCTGCAGAATCAGATCAATCCATTATAGAATACCTTCCAAAATAACATAGAAAAGAGGAAGTCATATGAATGTAAAATTAAAAATCAGAGAACGTTATCAGAATTTATCAAAAACCAATAGAAAGATTGCGGATCATATTCTTTCTGATACGGATGGATTTTTAAAGATGACAGCATTGGATGCTGCGGAAAGTTATCAGACTTCCTCCGCTTCTATCATACGTTTTGCGAAAACATTAGGATACAAAGGACTGGATGAGTTTAAAATCGCATTAGCCAAAGACCTTTCTAAAGAAGAAAAAATTTATGATGTGGATACAATTATTTCAAAAACAGATGATATTGAAACACTATGTCAAAAAGTAGAAATGTTAGTAGATAATACCAATCATGATTTATTTGAATTACTGGATAAAGATGTACTGTCTAAGGCAATTGATTGTCTGAAGAATAGTGAAAATATATATTTATTGGGAATAGGGGCATCTATGTTGCCTGCATATGATATGTATCATAAATTAAAACGTATTAATTTTAAAGCTCACTATGAATTTGATGCGCATATGGCAGTTGAGTTTTTTAACTATGTCACAGAAAAAGACTGTGTTGTAGCATTTTCTTATAGCGGTTTATCAAGAGAAGTAACATATCCTTGTGAAATTGCAAAAGAAAAAGGAGCCAACATTATTGCTGTGACTCGTAATGCACCATCAAAATTAAGTGATCTTGCGAATATGATTCTACACGTTCCTGATAAAGAACATTTAACCAGAATTGGTGCCATTAGTTCTCGTTTTTCATCTATGGAGATCGTTGACTTATTATATCTTGGCATTACACAGAAAGATGATAAAATGTTTGAGGATAAACTTATTAACACCAGTCTATTAGTAAGAGAGTTAAAAGAAGATTAATAGAAAGTGGTGAAACAATGGAAAATATCCATTCACTGACAACAGAAACAGTGAATCCTGATACAAGGGATATTGATCGTGTTGATACATTAACAATGTTAAAGAAAATCAACAATGAAGATAAAAAAGTCGCAGCAGCAGTGGAAAAAGAATTACCACAGATTGCGAAAGCAGTAGATTTAATGAAAGAAAGATTCTTGAATGGTGGAAGAATTATCTATGCTGGAGCTGGTTCTTCTGGTCGAATGGGAACACTTGATGCAGTAGAATTAACACCTACTTATAATGTGGATCCATCTTTGGCATTTGGTTTGATGGCAGGTGGAAAAGAAGCAATGTATCGTGCTATTGAAGGTGCAGAGGATTCTAAAGAATTAGCTATTCAGGATTTAAAAGATGTCAATTTAACAGATAAAGATATTGTCATTGGTATTGCGGCCAGTGGAAGAACACCTTATACCATCTCAGCACTTGAATATGGAAATCAGGTGCATGCATTAACGATAGCAGTTACATGTAATGGTGAAAGTGAAATGGCAAAAGTTGCATCAATCTCTATTGCGCCTGTTGTAGGTCCAGAGGTTATCAGCGGTTCTACACGTATGAAAGCTGGAACTGCACAAAAAATGGTTGTGAATATGTTATCGACAGCAACCATGATTGCGAGTGGAAAAGTATATCAGAATTATATGGTAAATGTACAGCCAACCAATGAAAAACTGGTTATCCGTGCAACCAACATGATTGCCTCAATTACTGGTGTTGGTTATGATGAAGCTTATGAACTATTAAAGGCTTCTGATATGAGTGTGGCAGCAGCTATTTTAATGCATGAAAAACATGTAGATAAAGATAAAGCACATGCTGCATTGTCCGCATGTCATGGCAAAGTTTCTGAAGCATTACAACAACTGTAATATGAAAGAAGAAAATATTCAGCGTGCGTTGCATCAATATATCCAAGAACATAAGATATGCGGAGCGTCGTACGCTTTTCTTTCAGATACATCATCAAGGAATTATTATGATGGGACTGCAGGATGTATAGCACCTTATCATCATCAGATATTAGAGGCAGGCGATCGTTATGATCTTGCTTCCTTAACAAAAGTAGTTGGAACAACGACACGTATTTTACAGTTGATTGAAGAGAAAAAGTTGTCTTTACATACACCGGTATCATCAATTTTACCTAAACTTCAAAATAATCAAATATGTGTAGAAGATTTATTATTACACAGGAGTGGATTACCACAGGATATTCTTCATAAAGAAACCCTGACAAAGGATAATATTAAAGATCGTATCTACGCTATAAAAGGCTCTATGGATATGTATCATAAAACTTGTTATTCAGATATTGGATTTATTCTACTTGGTTTTCTTATTGAGGCAATTGATCAGATGTCATTAGAAGAAAGCATGCAGATGCATATATTTAAAAGACTAAATATGCATGATACTTCATATCTTTGTGATGATACAAAACGATATATTCCAACAGAAATCACAATTGAAAGAGGATGTATCTGTAAGGAAGCTCATGATAGAAAAGCGCATTTGTTAGGTCAAAGTGGAAGTGCAGGACTTTTTTCTACACTGGATGATTTAATATTATTTGCGCAGGCAATATTAAGACAAGACGAACACTTGTTTCATAAAGAAACTTATTTGCTTTTAAAGCAGATAGAGCAAGAACAACGAGGACTAGGATGGGAGAAGCCATATGGATGCCATGTGCTATATCATACTGGGTTTACTGGTACCAGTATGCTGCTGGATATGGAAAAGAAACAAGGCTTTATTTTACTTACGAATAGAATTCATCCTACTCGTCATCAAACTGATTTTTTGGAATTTCGTAAAAAGTTAAATCAAATATATTTGGAGGAATAAACATGAAACCTAATTTAATTATCACCAGCCATGGAAATCTGGCATCTGAAATCTTAAATTCTGCGAATATGATTGTTGGAGATACATCTAGTATCAAAACTGTATGCATGGCAGCAGAAGATGGATTAGAAGGAACAACTAAAAAAATGCAGGAAGCGATTGCTTCATGCAATCATGAATCCATAGTTATATTAGCAGACTTATATGGGGGAACACCTTTTAATGTGGCTGTTATCAATGCTCAAAAAAATGATAATATTCGTGTTGTTTCAGGATTAAATCTTGGAATGGTCATTGAATACAGTGTATCTCAGCTGGAAGATGTTCATGCATTAGCTGATTATCTATGTGAAGTAGGAAAAAATGGTGTTATTGCCCCGGCATTTGATGCTGATGAAGATGATTGTGATATTGAATAAAAAGCCAAATGGCTTTTTTTAGTAAGGGAATGATATAATATATAAGAAGAGGCGATCATATGGAAATCAAAGAAATCAACACATCTGATATACAAACAATTTTCTCATGGAAATACCCGACTCCTTATCAACAATATGATATGCCATCCTTAGAGGTCGCAAAAGAGCAAGGCTATGCGATCCTTGATCCAGCAAAACAACATGTTTTTCACACCTTATATAGGGAAGATGCATGTGTTGGTTACTTTCGCAGTTATCAAATAGGCGATAAGACATATCTTGGCATAGGACTAGCACCATCGTATTGTGGAAAAGGAATAGGAAAAGAAGCACTCCATGAAATCCTTTTGTATTATGCAAAAGATTTGAGGGAGTTGTATCTGGAAGTAGATTTCCACAATATACGGGCAATCAAATGTTATCGAGAATGTGGATTTTTACTTACCCAGCTGTATCAAAAGAAAACATCCGCACAAACTATGCGGACGTATCTTCAAATGCGGTTTACTTTTTAGCTTCTTCAATATAAGTATCTAATAAAGGATATAGCCATTGTTTTAAGGACTGGCATTTATATCCTTTTTTCTTTGCTTTATCGCAATTGATAGAGAAGGATGTAAAGCCATTAAGTGGTGCTTTGTCATCACACTCCGTAAGAATAGCTTTTTTACCAGTTTTTGTTTCAACATAGCCAATGACTTCCTGCAAAGTAAGGGTTTCAGGTGAAGCTGTCTGAATGACCTCATTCAAACGTTTGTTGGATAAAAATGCTAAGAATCCACCTGCATCCTTTGAGGATATCAAAGGAAATTCTGCATCCAGATTATCAATATACATTGGTTTGCCTTGTACAATATGCTCTACATAATAATATAAACGTTTGGTGTAATCATCTTCACCAAAAACAAATGGGAAACGAACAATGGCTGCTTTCTGAAAAGCATACACCTGTGTTAACACACTTTCTGCCTGACGTTTTCCTTCCCCATAATCGAAATCATCACGATTTCCCATAAGCAGACGATATTTATCGCTATCGAAATAGCATTCTCGCATATTCATATCATTTTCCTTATAAACGGATACAGTAGATGTCAGAATATAACGATTGCAATGAACAAAGTTTAAGATATTTTTTACATCGTTGGAGCAATAGGCAATGTTATCATAAACAATATCATATGTTGATCCTTGAAATGCCTGTTTCATTGCTTTTAGATCATTTCGATCTACATGAATACGTGTGACCTGATCGCCAAATGTATCGGGTGTTTGTCCACGTGTTGCTATGGTGACATTATGCCCCATCGCTAATAAATCATTCACCAGATGGATTCCGAAATAACGTGTTCCACCTAAAACCAATATATTCATATTTCAATCCTCCTATTAATTTTTTATATTATAACATAGAATTTTTAAAAAATGTTTAAAAATTACATTTCCTAAGTCATAGGAAGTAAAAAATAACATTTTTCCTGTTTCAAGAGTATAATTTAGATATATGAGGATGAGGTGACTGCATATGAAGCATAAGAAAAAAGAAACAAAAGTACAAAAGATCATTACCAATTATGGAATGATGCTTGCAGGAGCACTGATATTTGCGTTGGCATGTAACTGTTTTATTGTGCCTAGTTCATTAAACAATAGTGGCGTCATTGGTTTTTCTCAGATTGTGCGTGAAGCATTGGATCGATTCACCTTTATCCATTTGCCGATATCTACTGTTGGTATCTTAAACTTTTTATTCAATATCCCATTGTTAATGCTGGCATGGTTTAAAATATCTAAAAAGTTCTGTATCAATACATTGTTATGTGTTGGTGCTCAAACTATCTTTTTAACGATTGTGCCAATTCTGGAGAAGCCTATTTTAGATGTGATCCTGGCTAATGCGGTAATTGGTGGTATCATTGCAGGTGTTGGAAGTGGATTTATGCTGCGTGGTGGAAGCTGCAGTGGGGGTATTGATATTTTAGGTATGTATTTGAGTATCAAAATGCCAGATTTCAGTATTGGCAAGCTTGCAGTTGTATTTAATGCATGTGTCTATGCAGCATGTGCTGGTTTATATGATTTAGAAATTGCGATTTATTCTATTATCTACAGCTATTTTATGAGTCAGATGGTGGATAAGATTCATTATCAGAATATCAAAATGAGTGCGACAATATTCACAAAAGTTGATCATGTGGATAAAGTGATTACATACAGTTTACGCCGTGGAGTCACCTATTGGAAAGGCAGTGGCAGTTATACGGATGAGGATACATATGTCATTATGACTGTGGTTTCTAAGCAGGAAGTCAATCGGTTGAAACAAATCGTTCATGATTGTGATCCGAAAGCCTTTGTGATCTTTAATGAGGGTATGAATATTGATGGTAATTTTGAAAAACGTTTAGCATAAGAAAACAGCTGTTCACGATTGGACAGCTGTTTTAATAAATATACGTTCAAAATCTTGTTTGGCAATCGGTCTAGAGATATAAAATCCCTGGATACAATCCGCATGGATATTACATACCGTATCCCATTGTATTTGATCCTCTACACCTTCGATTGTTACTTTAATACCAACACTATGACATAATCGAATGACAGCACCGATAAAATCAAGATTAAAGGTATTATCATGAATGGCATTGATAAACAGACGATCGATTTTCACAATATCTGCGGGCATTTGTGCCAGCATGCCTAAAGATGAATAACCAGTACCAAAATCATCCATTGCGATCTTTATGCCTAATAATCGAAGGCTTTGGAAGATGCCTTTTAAGGCTTCCATATCTGTAACGAAATAGCTTTCAGTAAGTTCAATAACAATATGCTTGGGTTTTAAATCATTCTCTTTTAATATTTTCTGTATAAAAGGAATAAAATCAGAATCCAGCATTTGTAGATAAGATACATTCACATTCATCACAAAGTCAGGTAAATACGCTGTCCACTTTTTACATGTTCTTATAGCCTGTTCTAACACCCATTTGCCAACTTTAATGATCCATCCACTGCTTTCTAATAAAGGAATAAATTCGGCAGGAGAGATAACCCCATAAGTATCACTCTTCCATCTAAGCAAGGCTTCTGCACCTTTGATATTGCGCGTTTTTACATTTGTTAAAGGCTGGTAATACACTTCAAAGTTTTCCATATCTTTTACAATTGCGTGAGATAATTGATCACTGATTTCCATAGAGCGATTCTGTGCCTGTATTAAATCAGATGAGAAGAAGGTACAGGTGTTTTTTCCTTTTTTCTTACTGGCATCAAGGGCACATGATGCATATTTGATCAAATCTAGATAATTGTCGGCATCTTTTTGAAGAATTGCGGCACCGCCAGATACACTACAATAATAAGATACACCATCAATAAAATGATGAGAGTTACAATAGGCATGGAGCTTCTGATAAGATTCATAAATTTCCTGTGCATCGGCATCAGGATAGAAAATCGCAAATTCATCACCATCAAAACGAAACATCAATGCATGTTGGGGCAGCATACGTAAAACATCTTGTGCAAACTGACGAAGTACGTTATTTCCAAATATATGATCATTCAAAGCATTGATACGGGAGAAATCATCTAATCCCAATAATAGAATCCCACCATGATCATGTTCCTTTTCTAAATAATGACCTACCTGTAAAGCACATTCACTTTGAAGGAATAAGCCGGTGATCGGATCAATTTTACGCTTGTTTCCAAGATTGGTCACAATACCTGCGAAAATGGTTGTATCTCCTTGTGCATTGCGCTGTAAAAGGCCACGGCAAACCACCCAGATATATTCATTCTTACGATTTTTAATTTGATATTCTACATTATGTTCATTTGTAATGCCATTCAGCATTTCGTCTATTGAATTATAGTAAGCCGGTTTATCACGATCGATAATTAAATCTCCCCACACATCAATCAGATTATCCACGATACGCCCAGGTAAATCAAAGTCTTGAAACATGTTTTCAGAAACGAGAGATTGTCCAGTTTGGATATTCGTGATATAAACATAATCATCTGTGCTGCCTGTGATGGCTTCATAAAAAAGATAAGGATCTATCGAGAAGTCTTTGAATAATGTTTTACTGTCCATAGCGCGCCTCCCTTAATACTATAAATATACCATGTTTTAGGCTTTTCGGATAGCTGGAACGCATCTTTTTTTACGCATTCTTAAGAATTTATGACGATTTCTACCGCATTCTTGATGATGAAATCAATTTGCGATACAATGTCATACAAGGTAGGCGGTGAGTATATGAAAAAGAATTTTAAGGTCCGTATCTTATGTGCTATCTTATTTCTTGGCATCAGTGGAATTGTGATGTATACGATTTATTCACTTTCGGCAGAGAATGGATATGAATCCAATATGCGAAGTGAAATCGTAACAGAAAAGATAAAAGAGGAAGTAAGTTCTAAGCTGGAAAATAGTGAAAAGGGAATGTTGTTAAGTGAGAAAATCAAATATTTTGTGATTATGCATTCGCCATATGGCAGTGACTGGAATGCGAATATACGAAAACTGGCGCATTTTTCTATTTATTTCGCGCTGGCTTGTATGGTGTATATCACACTTGCTATATTAGGGGTAAATAAAACCATGCGTTTTATTTTGACAGTTGGTATTTGTTTCTGTTTTGCATTTGGTGATGAATATCATCAAAGCTTTACAGGCAGAACCAGTTCTATGAGTGATGTATTTCTAGATACGTTTGGTTCTCTTTGTGCGACCACAGGTTTAACGATTATTTCATTGTTTTTTAGTGGGATTCATTCACTTGTTAATTTGGCATATAAAGAGGATTAGGGATGGCGATTTGCCACCCTTTTTCATACTTTAGATTATAGATATGTATGATAAGAAACAGTAAAGTTCTTACAACATTGAAAGATGGCGATTTGCCATCTTTTTTCTTAAGGATTTATTGTATAATAAAGGTTAGGTGATGAATATGTATAAAATAATGATTGTGGAAGACGATGAAGCAATTCAAAAAGAGTTAGATGTATTACTAAGAAATCAGGGATATGATGTATGTATCTGGAATATGAAGGAAGATATTGTATCCTTTTTAGAAGCAGAAGGTGCGCATGTAATTTTATTAGACATCAATCTTCCTAAAGAAGATGGTTTTACCCTGTGTACTCGCATACGAGCTAAAAGCAGTGTGCCTATTATCTTTGTGACCAGTCGTAACAGTGATATGGACGAGCTTTGCTCCATGACCCTTGGTGGGGATGATTTTATCACAAAACCATATAATCCCTCTGTGTTGCTGGCACATCTACAGGCAGTTATTAAACGTAGTTATCAACATGTAAGTGAACATATTTATCAACATAAAGGTGTGAGTTTAGATGTCGCATTATCCAAAATAACCTATGGAGATAAAGATCAGGAATTAACCAAAAATGAAGTGCGTATTTTATACTATCTGTTTCAACATAAAGGTGAAATTGTCCCAAGAGATGATTTGATTGATTATTTATGGGATAACAAACTGTTTATCGATGATAATGCACTCAGTGTGAATATTACACGTATTCGTAACAAACTACTGCAGATGGGCGTAGAGGATTTTATTATCACCAAACATCGTCAGGGGTATTACATATGAGTTTAAAAGATTATTTAGAGGATCATATTGGCTTTTTGGTGACATGTTTCCTGTTTTTAATGCTGGAAAGTTTTTTATTATTGCTTTTGGGTGTGGAAATCAGTATGGTCGTCATGTTAGGCTGTGTCTGGGCAATTTTGTTTATTGGATATTTTGTGTTATCTTTCCATCGTAAAGAAAAGCGTATGAAAGAGCTGGAGCAAATGTTAAACCAGTTAGATCAAAAATATCTGCTGCATGAAGTTATGGGAAGCGGTGGAAACAGTGAAGAACAGTTTTATCGTTATTTATTGCGTATGGGGAATAAAAGCATGCTGGAACATGTTTCAGGAATCGAGCGTACCCGTAAAGATTATCAGGAATATATTGAGCAATGGGTGCATGAGATCAAGACGCCGATTGCCGCAATGAAGCTATGGGCAGAAAATCAGGAGGGAAAGAAAAAACGGGAAGCATATACCCAGTTAGAACGTATTGAACATTATGTAGAACAAGCATTATTTTATGCGCGCAGCGAGAATGTAGAAAAAGATTTTTGTATACAGAAAATGGATATCAAAGAAGTTGTACAGGAAGCCTTATTGCAATGTAAATATTTATGTACCAGCAATGGGATTCATGTGGATATACCTGAAGAAAGCTATTGGATACGCAGTGATGAAAAATGGATTGTATTTTTATTAAATCAATTGATTGAAAATGCAGTAAAATATCGTCGAAGTGATATTGACAGCACGCTTTCTATTTTTATTGTGGAAAAAGATGATGAAGTGGAACTACATGTGAAAGATAATGGTATTGGTATTTGCGCAAATGATATTGCTCGTATCTTTGAAAAAGGCTTTACCGGAGAAAATGGAAGAAATGCCAATCGTCATGCGACAGGTATTGGATTATATTTATGTAAGAAATTATGCCATGATTTAGGCATCGACATCGATGTAGTTTCTTCACTCATGCAAGGATGTGATATGATTTTGTCCTTTCCTTCTTACAACTCTGTAAGGGAATTGTAAAATAACCTGATACAGAAAATTTCATCTTTACGATATACTGTAAGACAAGGAGGGATGATCATGTGTTTATTAAAAGTTGAACATGTACAGAAATATTATGGCAATGGTGGTAATATCACCAAAGCATTAAATGATATCAGTTTTGATATGAAAGAAGGCGAATTCGTGGCGATCATGGGGGCAAGCGGCAGTGGAAAAACAACCCTGTTGAATGTCATCAGTACCATTGATACCTTAAGTGCAGGGGATATCTATGTGCGTCAAGAGAATATCTCCACAAAGAAAGAAAAACAACTGGCTGCTTTTCGTAAAAAGGAGCTTGGCTTTATCTTTCAGGATTATAATCTGTTAAATACGCTGTCCATGGAAGAAAATATCGCATTACCATTGACACTATTAAAAGAAAAACCGGCAGTCATTGATGCTTCTGTGAAACAAATGGCAAAAACTTTGGGTATTTTAGATATCCTGGCTAAATATCCATATGAAGTAAGTGGAGGACAGCGTCAGCGAACAGCAATCGCAAGAGCTTTGATTCACAAACCGTCTTTGATATTGGCAGATGAACCAACCGGTGCCCTTGATTCTCATGCTTCTTATTTGTTTATGGAAGAATTAGGAAAACTGAATGAAGAACGCCATGCCAGTATCCTGATGGTTACACATGATGCTTTTTCCGCATCTTATGCTAAACGTATCTTGTTTTTAAAGGATGGGCGCATCTTTAATGAAATCTATCGAGGTGAATTAGACCGCAAGGCTTTCTATCAGAAGATTTTAGATGTAATGACATTGCTTGGCGGTGATGTACATGCTGTACGTTAAACTCACATTGCGTAATTTAACGCATAGTATCAAGGAATATACACTGTTTATGGCGACAATGATTATGAGTATGACATTGATGTATGCTTTTTTCTCGCTGGCACTAAGTAATCGTATCCTAAGTATCTTTTATACATTTTACAGCTTTTTACCCATCGCGATTTTCGCAAGTATTGGTGTTACGCTGGTGCTTGGCTGGATGATTATATACATTACAGATTTTATCATGAAGAAACGAAGCCGTGAATTTGGTTTGTATTTATTGTCTGGAATGAAACGAAGCAGTGTCGCATTGATGTTTTCTGCGGAGCAGCTGATTATGGGAGCCATTGCTTTAGTTATTGGCTGTATACTGGGTATGATATTGTCGCAGGCATTAGAGGCAATTTTATTTCAGGTATTTGGACAGGATTATCACTTTGTTTTATCATTTTCTTTGCAAGCATTTTTACTAACCTTGGGATGCTTCGTGTTAATTTATATATTAGAAGTCATACGGGAAATCCGTTTAATTCATCGTTGTACCTTAAAAGAACTATTTTATCGCAAAGATGAGCATACAACCATTCATGTATCAAAAACCAAAAGCGTATTATGCTTTATTGCTGGTGCAATCTGTATGGGAGTCTGTATCTGTATTGTATATATCTTTTATTGTTCTCTCAAAGATAGCAGCATGCGTGGAGATATAAATTCCATGATGCTGTCCATTTTGATGATGATTTTATCCATCTATTTGATCTATCAGGGAATATCCCAGGTTGTCATGTTGTTTCTTCAAAGATGGAAACAAAAGAAATATAAAGGAAATATGATGTTTTTAAGTGCACAGTTATGCACGAAAATCAAACGAAACCGTTTTGTTTTAGCAACTATTTCCGTGTTAACGATCCTGATTATTTCACTGATGATCATGAGCATGCAGTTAAAAAATGTTTATGATAGAAAAATAAAAGAAGAAATACCGTTTGATATTATGGCATATTCCAGTGAAACCTTAAATGAGGATGTATTATATGACTATTTAAGTAAGCATGATATGAGTTATCAGGATCATTTTTATCAAATATATCACAGTGATGCGATTAACGAAAATCTTAGAAATGCTCTTTTTGATACGCCATTTGATTATCCCGGAGTAAAGACCTATATCATAAAGGAAAGTGATGTCCAGGCACTATTGAAGATAAAAGGCTATGATCCATTAAAACCGTTGAGTGAACATCAATATGGTTTGCTTGTGACACCAGAACTAAAAAAACATATGGAAGCCTTTATGAAACAGGGAGAGGTAGAAGCAAATAATCAGAAACTATCCTGTGCGTATATAGAAAGCTCACGTATTGGACAGGCAGTGTATGTGGATTATTATTTAATCCTGCTGGATGCCTATGTGGAAAACTGTACAGTCAAAGCAAATGTCCTTGTGATGAATGTAAATGGAACAATTCCGGATACATTATATGAAGAAACCCAAACGATTCTAGATACTCATGAAGATGGCATTTATCTATATCGTGTAAAACCATACTATATTAAAGATCAATTATCTGTATATACTATGGTAATCTTTGCTTTATTATATGTATCCATGATCGCGGTATGTATTCTGGCAACAATCATTGCGACCCAGCAGCTTTCTGATATGAATGAACAAAAAGAAACCTATCATATGATGTGGAAAATGGGATGTGATAAAAAAGCAATCAAGAAATTATTATTCCAACAGGTAAGCTTTTACTTTTTTATACCATTGATTTTACCATGTCTGTATCTTCCATTTGTAATCTATGGGATAGATGTATTCTTTTCACTACTGGTATATGATGTACCAACAATGACTTTCAGCATCTTAGCGCCAATCATCTTCCTGTTGATTTATGGCTGTTACTTTATTTTGACATATCAAAGCTGTAAACGAAGTATGGAGGGATAGATGGCATGTATTTAAAATTAACAATGCGTTGTGCATTACGAAGTATAAAACAATACAGTATCTTTATGTTTACCATAACCATGGTCATGACATTACTTTATGCATTTCAATCTTTGATGTTCTCAGAGCAGATTATTAGATTGTTTGGAGCACATGTGGACATGCTATATGCCTTTTTGATGGTCAGTATTTTATTAGTTATCGTGATGACATGGCTCATTGGATATATTAGTGGGTTTATTATAAAAAATAGAAGCAGAGAATTTGGTATCTATTTATTATCGGGTATTGAGCGTAAAGTCATTGCACGCATGCTTGTGGTCGAAATGTTTTTTATGGGATTTTTATCCTTTATCATCGGCTGCTTTTTAGGAAGCTTTTTATCTGAAGTATTGCGTATGCTGATTTTACAGTTCTTTTCTAAAGACTTTCAGTTTGTCTTTCATTTCTCCATTGAAACGATGGGATCCACCTTCCTATATTTCCTGTTTATGTGGATATTGACATTATGGAAAGAGCGAAGAACCATCATGAAAGTCAATATCAAAGAGTTGTTATATGAAGAAAATAAAAACGATCCCGTTGTCAAACACCGTTTCATCAAATGGATGGTATTACTAATTGCATGTATATGCTTCTTTTTTGGAATCATCGCCACAAAAAAGGGCATATTGGATATGCTTTATGGAGAAGGATCGCCAGTCTTATTAATAGGTGTCATATTATTGGTTATAAGTAATTATGGGTTTTATTATGGTATGATTGCTTTGTCAGATGCTTTTGTGAATAGGCAAAAAAAGATCAAATATTCCTTTGGGATACTGCCGCTTTATGGACATATCAAAGGAAGAATCAATGGCAATCGTATGGTATTAGCAACATTATCCATGTTGTTGATTTTTACCATTATGTTAAGCAGCTTTGCATTAAAACTATACGACTCCTCCAACGTGCAGATGGATATCATTTGTCCTTATGAGCTACAGATTAATGCTACAGAACCATTTAAAAGCGATGAAATCAAAATAATGCTAGAGAAAAAAGGATACCAAATACAGGATGATATATTTTGTTTATACTCATGTGCAGATGCAAAAACAAATGTGGACATGATTTTTACACAGGATCAGGCGATATATGGAACATCATTTATGAAAGAAAGCGACTATCAAAAACTGTTAAAGTTAAAACATAAGACAGCAGCTTCCATACCTTCTCATGGTTATATCTTATTGGTAAATGAATTTGATAAAAAAAGAGCGGAAGAAAAAGGCATACAGCTGAGCATTAAAGATGAAAAAATGGTGCCTTTCCAAATTAGAAATGATTCTATTGGACAACTGTACGATGATGTAGTTTTTGTAGTAAAAGATGAAGTTTTAAAAGACAGTCAGATGCTCACATGTTCTTATGTCGCAGACAGTGATAAACCATTCCCTATAGGAATGGAAAAAGAAATAACAAAAAGTATAAAATTGCCACTATATGCGAGTATAAATGTCCGCAGTGATACACAGCAGGCATCCATCAGTTCTTCTGTAACAATTATTTTCGCATTATTTTATTTATCTTTTGTATTTATTTGTATTGCGGCAACGATTATGGCAACACAACAGATGATGGATGCGACAAGACAGAAATATGAATATGAATTAATGCATCAATTAGGAATGGATAAGGCAGAAATCTATGCGATTCTACGTAAACAAATTGGTATCTACTTCTTTGTGCCGATGATATTGCCAGTTGTGTATATATTTCCATTATTATATATTGTTAATTTACTGTTTCTAAGGATACCGGGAAACTATTCTATTTATACGGTTGCATTTGGATGTATGCTTTTGTATATGGTGATCTATCTTTGTTACTATATGATGGCATATATCGGTTGTAAACGAAGTCTTGATTTAAAGTAGCTATAGCATAGAAAATGTCCTGTGTGAAAAAATGGGTATGGTTTACCTTTTCTGTCATTTCTGCTATACTGTAAGATATGTTGGATGGAGGTATACATCATGTTACAAGATTTATTATCAAATTGGATATATATATTACCAGCTGTATTTATTGCTTTTTCCTTTCATGAATTTGCACATAGTTTTGTTGCATATAAATTAGGTGATACTGCACAGAAGGAAAGTGGCAGATTATCATTGAATCCAATCAATCACATTGATCCAATTGGGTTTATCAGTTTGGTATTGTTTGGTTTTGGCTGGGCAAAGCCGGTACAAGTCAATCCTTATATGTTTAAAGATCGTAAAAATGGAATGATACAATCTGCTGTGGCAGGTCCATTAGCTAATCTGATCTTAGGGTTTGTCTTTACCATTCTTATGCAGTTGACAATAAAAACAGGCCTTTTCATCAATGGACCTGTTGGGAATTACTTATATTACTTCTGTGTATATTCTATTGTGATGAATGTTGGTTTAGGCGTATTTAACCTGATACCATTACCACCACTAGATGGTTCTAAGATTTTAATGGGAATTCTGGATGAAGAAACATACTTTAAGATTATGCAGTATGAACGCTATATCGCAATATTTATGATTGCGATTCTATTATCAGGAGTGTTGGATGGACCATTACTTTATGTAAGATCTGCTATCATTGATTTCTACTCCAATATTGTATCTAAAATTTTATTCTAAGAAAAAGAAGCGGCTTATTCTGATACGATTCTCAAAAGTAGACAGTACAAATAATTAAAACGTACTGAAT
>NZ_QVFI01000015.1:83069-98807 GCF_003433845.1 Absiella sp. AM09-50 | reverse complement strand
CTGGCGGTATTTCGGGCGGTGTGGCTGGTGCGGTGGCTGGAAGTGCCGTTGCTAATAAACGAGCTGAAAGAAAAAATACAGCTTCTAAAGAAAATCGGGGCAATACCACTTCCAGCATGGGACAGCGTGCAGGCTCAAAGGTGGGTGCTGTCTTAGATACGAAAAATAAAGTGAAAGACAAAGCAAACGCTGTCAAAGAAAACATCAAGGATATGCCGACACAGACCGCTTATGCGGTGTATTCCGCAAAGGAAAAGGCAAAGTCCAGCGTGTCCGACTTCAAGCGTGGCATGGTGCAGGAACAGCAGTCCAGACAGACGGGACGATTGGAAAAGCAGGAACAGCACAAGAAAAATATCGCTGACAAGCGTATGGAGCTTCAAAAGGCACAAGAAGCAAGGCAGGCACAGCGAAAGGCTGACGGATCAGCGACAACAGGAGCTACCCGTCCCCATGAGCGACCAGCCACAGCTTCAAAGCCGAGTGCGGAAAAAATGCAGGAAGTCAAACGTCCTGCCACAGCGACCACTTCAAAAGCAAGTGAGCCAGTCAAGACAAATGTTATCAAAGAGCGTCCGTTATCTTCTGGTGCTTCTGATAGGAAAGCGACCCAGTCTGCACAGCCAGTACATAGGCAGAATGTAGAAAAAGTGGTATCGCAGGAAACACGCCAGAATTACCCCAAAGACCGCAGGACAAAGGTTCAGCAGACGCAGAGCGTCCAGAAGAACCAGCAGACAACAGAGAAAACCCGTAACCTTGTAACGAAGAAAGGACAGAAGAAAAAATGAAACTGAAACATATCGCTATCATTGGCAGTCTGTTTCCTATCCTCTTTTCTCTGGTGCTTTTCTTTGGAGTGTTGATTAGTGCGGACAGCGACGACGAGAACAGCAATTTTTCTTCTGGCATTACGGGTATGAACCTATCCGCAGAAGTCTTGAAACATCAGCCTATGGTAGAAAAATACGCCAGAGAATACGGCATTTCCGAGTATGTCAATGTGCTATTGGCTATCATTCAAGTAGAAAGTGGCGGTACGGCAGAAGATGTTATGCAGAGTTCGGAAAGTCTTGGTTTACCGCCTAATTCCTTAGATACGGAAAGTTCAATCAAGCAGGGGTGTAAGTATTTTGCGTCCCTGCTTTCTTCCTGCAAAAATCAAGGTATCGACGATTTGAATGTAGCGATACAGTCCTATAACTATGGCGGTGGCTATGTGGGTTATGTGGCAGGAAAAGGAAAGAAACACACTTTTAATCTTGCAGAGAGCTTCGCTCGTGAGAAGTCGGGTGGAAAGAAAGTAACCTACACCAACCCGATAGCTGTTGCGAAGAATGGGGGCTGGCGGTATGGCTATGGAAATATGTTCTATGTGGAATTAGTCAATCAATATCTGACTGTGGCACATTTTGATAATGCGACGGCACAAGCGATTATGAATGAAGCGTTGAAATATCAAGGCTGGAAGTATGTGTATGGTGGCAGTAACCCGAACACTTCCTTTGATTGTAGCGGACTTGTGCAATGGTGCTATGGAAAAGCTGGTATCTCCTTACCGAGAACAGCACAAGCACAGTATGACGCTACCCAACATCTTCCACTCTCGCAGGCAAAGGCTGGGGACTTGGTGTTTTTCCATTCTACCTATAACGCTGGTTCGTATGTAACGCACGTCGGCATTTATGTAGGAAATAATCAGATGTACCATGCAGGCGACCCGATAGGATATGCAGACCTAAGCAGTAGTTACTGGCAACAGCACCTAATCGGTGCAGGACGAGTAAAACAATAGAAAGGACTTGAAAAATATGTTTAAGAAGAATAAGAAACAGACAGAAACTCTCAAAGAACCAAAAGAAAAAAAGGTGCGTACTGTTAAGGTAGGCACACATAAGAAAACCGTGATTGCGTTGTGGGTGGTGCTTATCGCAAGCGTGAGTTTTGGGGTGTATAAGAATTTTACCGCTATCGACCAGCACACCACCCATGAAAAAGAAATCATTGAGCTTCGCTTGCAGGATACCAACGGGATAGAAAATTTCGTAAAGAATTTTGCGAAGTCCTACTACACATGGAATAACAGTAAAGAAGCGATTGAAGCAAGGACACAGGCAATCAACGGTTATCTGACAAAGGAATTGCAGGACTTGAATGTGGATACCATTAGAACCGATATACCAACCAGCTCCACGGTTACAGATGTGATTGTATGGAGTATCGAACAGTCGGGAACGGACACTTTTTCTGCTACCTACGAAGTAGATCAGCAGATAAAAGAGGGAGAACAGACAAGTAATGTCAAAGCAACCTATACCGTAAAAGTCCATGTGGACGCTGACGGGGATATGGTAATCGTTCAGAACCCTACCCTTGCACCAGCAATCGAAAAATCGGACTATGAGCCTAAGACACCAGAAGCAGATGCAAGCGTAGACGCTGATACTGTCAATGACGCTACCTCTTTTCTGGAAACATTCTTTAAGCTGTACCCAACAGCCACAGAAAAAGAACTTGCCTATTATGTAACGGGAAATGTGCTTGAACCTATCGGCAGGGACTATCTTTATTCTGAACTGGTAAACCCTATCTTTACAAAGGACGGGGACAATGTGAAAGTTAAGGTTGCTGTAAAATTCCTTGATAATCAGACAAAGGCAACACAAGTATCGCAGTATGAACTTGTACTACATAAGGATAGCAACTGGAAGATTATAGGATAAATCAAGAGGCTTGTAGTTAGCATTTTTGCATGATTACAAGCCTAAACTTATTGACAATCGTATCATATAATACTATACTGTACTTGTAAAGTTAATACAGTATAAGACAAGGCGGTGGTATAGTGGATATTTTTATCAATAATCATGCCAGCATACCGATTTATGAGCAAATTTCTTCACAAATAAAGGCAATGATTATCAACGGAGATTTGAAAGCTGGAGAAGCACTTCCCTCTATAAGAGGACTGGCAAAGTCGTTGCATATTAGTGTTTTAACGGTGCAAAAATCTTATGATGTACTTCAAAAGGACGGTTTTATTGAAACAACTGCTGGAAAAGGTTGCTTTGTATCCGTTCAAAATCAAGATTTCTACTTAGAAGAACAACAAAAGAAAATAGAAAATTATTTTATAGAAGCGATTGAAATTGCAAAGGTAAGCGGAATAAAGCTGGATAAATTACAATCTTTACTTGCACTATTATATGAGGAGGAATGAGATTATGGAAAAATATGCTTTGGAACTTAATGGAGTAACTAAACAATATAGTGACTTCAAACTTGACAATATTTCCTTTACTGTTCCGCAAGGTAGTATCGTTGGATTGATTGGAGAAAACGGAGCAGGGAAAAGCACAACAATTAAAGCTATTTTAGGTTTGATTGTTACTGAGCAAGGGAAAATTTCTGTATTTAATGGGAAAGATGTCAACGCTGAAACGAAAGAACATATCGGTGTTGTATTTGATGGAAGTAATTATCCCGATAATTTAACACCCAAAAAGTTAGGAAAAGTTTTTCAAAATATTTATGCTGAATGGAATAATGAAAAATATTTTGAGCTATTAAATAAGTTTGAACTTCCTATCAATAAAAAATTAAAAGAATTTTCAAAAGGAATGAACATGAAGTATTCCTTAGTGGTTGCTCTATCTCATAATTCAAAATTGCTTATTCTTGATGAAGCAACAAGTGGGCTTGACCCTGTTATACGAGATGATATTTTAGAAATGTTTTTAGATTTTATTCAAGATGAAGAACATTCCATTTTGGTTTCATCACACATCACAAGTGATTTAGAAAAAATCGCTGATTATATCGTATTTATACATGAGGGGAAAGTATTATTTTCAAGACCTAAAGATGAATTGACTGAGCAATACGGTATCATCAAATGCAATGCTAAACAATTTGATGAATTGAATAAAAATGATATTATCCGTTATAAGAAACAAGATTATGAATGGCAAGTGCTTGTTGCAAATAGACAAAAAGCAAAAAAGGAATATCCACATACTTTAGTTGTACCTGCTTCAATAGACGATATCATGTTACTTTATGTGAAAGGGGAATGTTGATTATGAAAGGCTTATTATTAAAAGATTATTTTGCTATTAAATCTTCGATGATAATATTACTCATTGGCTTTGTTGTCTTTGGGTTCGGAGTTTCTTTTTATGCTCCACCCTATGTTTTAATGCTGATAGCTTCTATTATACTAGGGCAATTTGTAACAACTACAATTTATTCAGACAGAAAATGTGGTTGGTTGAAATCATCAATAACATTTCCAACATCAAAAAAATCACATGTTAGCAGTAAATATATTATGTATGCTCTATTATGTTTGTTAGGGGTTGTTGTTGGTCTAGTTTTAAGTATTATTATTACTTCAATCCGTAATGAACTAGATACACATTTGCTTTTATTATTTACTTGTATGACAACTACTATGATATTTATGTCAGGGGCTGTTCTTATTCCTTGTTACTATTTTATCAAAGAAGAATTAAGCGGAGCTATTGGAATTTTAGCATACGGAATATCGGGTGTATTTTTCTTTGGCATGATTAAGTTAATTGAAAATCATGTTTTGGCACTTACTATTAGCATTTTTACAGCGATAATACTTTTTGTTATTTCTTGGTGCTTTCTTTGCCAACAGATAATAAACAGAGATATTTAGGAGTGATTTAATGCTAAGAATAAAAAAACGAGATATTAAAAAAGCGTTAAAAGCAGGTGCAAAGGCTGGCGGTATGTCATTAGCTGATGTTCGGGAAAATATTGAAGCAACGATTGATGAAGCTATGAATAGCACCGACCCAGAGGTGCAGGCAAATTTCAAAAAGTATTTTGGGAATAAACGCCCTACACCAGAAGAATATATTTATATCATTACGAAAAAGACAAAAGTAAAAGTGTAAATAAAAACGCCGTGGGAAACAACTCACAGCGTGAGATCTGATTATCACGGCGTTAAATTATTTTTGGAGCAAATAGTTTTCTCCCCAGTTGCATAGTTCATCAAGAATAGGGGTTAAGGTTTTTCCAAATTCAGTTAAAGAATATTCTGTTTTTGGCGGTACAACTGGGTAAACTTTGCGGTTAATCAATCCGTCTTTTTCTAGCTCACGGAGTTGTTGTGCTAACATTTTATCTGTTGCTTTGGGAATGAGCTTATGAATTTCGTTATACCGTAATGTTTTATTCATTAAATGCCACAAAATGACAGCCTTATATTTTCCACCGATTAGTTGAATGGTTGCTTCAACTGGACAACTAAAACCACAGCAATTATTTTCCATAATGTTCTCTCGCTTTTCTTTTGGGTAGTATATTACAAAATAGTGCGTTCTTGTCTAATAGACTATTACGAATATAATTATAGTATAGGTTGACCTAATTCACAAGAACAAAGGAGATTGAAACATGAATGTATTAGATATTGCAAAAAAGAGGTATTCCGTTAGAACATACGAAGATAAACCAGTAGAAAAGGAAAAGTTGGAGAAAATACTTGCTTCTGCTCATGTTGCACCAACAGCGGCGAACTTACAGCCAGTTAAATTATTGGTGGTGCAGGACAAAGAACGATTGAAAAGTATTGCAAAAGCTGGAAACATATATAATGCCCCATTGGCAATTATTGTTTGTGCAGACCATTCAAAAGCATGGACACGACCTTTTGATAACAAACAGACAACAGATATTGACGCTACTATTTTGACAGACCACATGATGTTGCAGGCAACAGAGTTGGGATTAGGTACAGTTTGGGTATGCTTTTTTAAACCAAATGTAATCAAACGAGAATTTCAATTACCAGATAATTTAGAACCAGTCAATATATTAGTCATTGGTTATGGGAAAGAAACACCAGCAGACCCAGAACGTCATTTTGCTACACGTATTCCTATGGAAGAATTGGTTTCTTACGACTATTTATAAAAGGTTTGTAATTGTAATTTTTTAGACAATGAAAGTAACGGGTCGTGAAAATGCTTCACAGAATTGTGATCTGCATTATCACGGCTCTTTTACTCTCTGTTTACTTTCAAAACTGTAAGTGTAATTGAATACTGCCCTTGCTATAATTTAATCGTATTCCAAAACAAATAAATGTGGCAGGAAGAAAGGAGCGATTTTAATGGAACACATTTTAAATTTAGAACAAGTAAAAAAATACTACGGGGGTAACTCTGGAAATATCACAAAGGCAGTAGACGGTATTTCTATGTATGTAGACAAGGGCGAATTTGTCGCAATAATGGGAGCTAGTGGTTCTGGAAAGACTACCCTATTAAACTGTATCTCTACGATTGATACCGTAACCAGCGGACACATTACAGTCAACAATCAAGATATTACCAAAATCAAAGATAAAGATTTTGCTGATTTCAGACGTGAAAATCTAGGGTTCATTTTTCAAGATTTCAACCTTTTAGATACCTTAACGATTGAAGAAAACATTTCTTTGTCATTGGTAATCAACAAACAGAACCCTGCTGATATTGACAAACGAGTTCATGCTATCGCTGATAAATTGGGTATTCGTGATATTTTATCGAAATTTCCTTATGAAGTTTCTGGCGGACAAAAACAGCGTTGTGCTTGTGCAAGAGCCTTAATCAATGAACCGAAACTGATATTAGCTGATGAACCGACGGGAGCTTTGGACTCAAAATCTTCCAGATTGTTACTGGAAACAATGTCTGACATCAACAAGAAAATGCAGGCTACTATTTTAATGGTAACACATGACCCGTTTAGTGCGTCTTTTTGTAAACGTATTTTGTTCTTGAAAGACGGTAAAATATTCAATGAAATTTTCAGAGGGGAAAAAAGCAGAAAAGATTTCTTCAATGAAATACTGGATATATTAACCTTGCTCGGAGGTGAAGTGGGAAATGTTAGGTAAATTAGCGGTTAGAAATACAAAAAGAAGCATTAAAGATTATTTGATTTATTTGATAACTGTTACTATCGCATTTTCTCTTATATTTGCTTTTAACTTAGTGGCAAGTTCTGAAGAAGTAATAGAATTATCGACAGGCATGGATACGTTTAAGTATATTCTAGCTTTTGTGAATGTTGTTATTATATTTGTTATCTGTTTTTTGATTAACTACACCACAAAATTTATGTTTGAAAAGCGAAGCAAAGAGCTTGGAACATATATGCTTCTTGGAATTAGAAAAAAAGAAATTGCTCGATTGCTTGTAATTGAAAATGTGTTATTAGCGATATGTGCTTTGGTTTTGGCTATTCCTCTTGGGTTCATATTTAGTCAATTTGTATCATTGGTAATTGTAAACTTATTAGGTATTCCAGAAGTAATCTTTATTTCAATAAATTTTGTTTCCATAGGATTGCTTGCTATTTACTTTTTGGCAATATACGTATTGGTTCTGCTTAATCTTTTACGAAGAATTAGAAAAATGACGGTACATGATTTTCTTTATTTTGATAAGCAGAATGAAAAGAAAATGTTCCGTAGCAATAAAAAGAGAAATATTATTTTCATTGTTAGTGTTATATTAGGAATTACTGCTATTTTGCTTTGGGCTTCACGTTGGACAATGGAAAACAGCGGTAAACAAGAAACTCTTACGTATTTGATGATTAGCATGATGATGTTGATTATCAGTATTTATGGTGTATCAGCTACTTGTGCAGATATGTTGTTGTCGGTTTTATTGAAAAATAAAAAACTTAAATATCAAAAAGATAACCTTTTTGTAACAAGAACTTTTGCGTCAAAAGCAAGAACAATGAGTTTTACGTTCGGGACACTTTCCATGTTGATATTACTTTCTTTGTTATGTTTAAATTTTTCAAGTATCAATAAAGGAGTGTATAAAGCAAGCATAGAAATGACAGCTCCGTTTGATGTTCATGTGTTTGAAGAAAAACAACCATTTAAAGATTTTAAAGAATATGTGAATGTTGTTGATGAAGATTATACAATAAATAAAGCAATCGAATTTGATGTTTATAAAGAACCGAAACATCAAATGCAGAATTATTTTGACGTGCAATTTTATGATTATGACCCAGTAATGAAATTAAGTGATTATAACGAAATACTGAAATTAAAGAATATGGACACCATAGAATTAAGTAATGACGAGTATTTTCTTGTAACTAGCAAAGATTTGTTATATAAAGTTGAAAACAACAAGGATATTGAAAAAATTCAGTTGACAAGTGGAAAAGAATTAAAACTAAAGGGCATTGATACAAAAACGTATTGGTATCAAATAAATAATACTGGAAGATTTGCTGTTATTGTGCCTGATGAATATGTTCAAGGCTTGGAAGTATCTGAGCAACATCTGATTATAGATACCATAGAAGAAACAGATACAAAACTTAGAGAAAAAATCAAACAAGATTTGAAACATCGATTAGTAATAGTAAATGATGATGGTGAAACAGTCGTACAATATTATAGACTTTCTGTAAGAGGTTCTGCTATTGAAGAACAAAATACGATGACCGCTATGATTGCAAGCATTTGTCTTTATATTGCTTTTATTTTGATTTCGGCAGTTGGAACAGTTCTTGCTATTCAATCACTAAGTGACTCTACAAAGTACAAATACCGCTATCAAACATTAAAAAGATTGGGAGTGAATGATAAATCATTATTTAAAACAATCAGAAAGCAATTACTAATATTATTTGGTGTTCCAGTTATTTATTCAATTCTTGCAAGTTTCTTTATGCTGGTATCAGTCAATAATGTTTATAAAATTTATTTAGAAAGTGAGTATAGTTATTTAATTTACTTCGTAGTAGGTTTGGCGATTTTCTTCTTTATCTATGGAATTTATTGGATAGCAACGTATATCGGTTTCAAACGAAATATCAATGAGGAGAGTTAGATTTTTCTAGCTCTCCTGCTGTGGAATTATTATAATGGTAAATCAAGGGGGTGTGGAAATGAGAATAGCAATTATCGAAGATGATGAAATCACTCGTCTGGAGCTTTCTAAACTATTGAACACACAAGGATATGAAACAGTCTTGTTGACTAACTTTGAAAATCTGACAGAGGAATTAAAGCAATATTGCGTAGAGCTGGTTTTGCTTGATATTAACCTGCCGTATGAAAATGGCTATGAAGTATGCAGGAAAATAAAACAAGCTATGCCAGTACCTATTATCTTTGTAACAAGCAGAGATACAAATGCTGACGAATTGAAAAGTATTCAAGTGGGTGGAATTGACTTTATCACAAAGCCGTATGACACGCTTATTCTTCTTGAGAAGATCAAGCGTGCATTGCAGTTATCAAACCCGAACAATTTCCGTGAGCTTGTCAAAAAAGATTGTACCCTTGATTTACATTTATCCATTTTGAAGTATCAAGAGAAAAGCATTGAACTGACAAGAAATGAATTTCGTATCTTATACTACTTCTTTATGAATGAAGATAAAGTTATTAGCAAAGAAGAACTATTGGAAAAGCTGTGGAACGACAAATATTATTTAGACGAAAATGTATTACTGGTTAATATGACCCGTCTAAAAAAGAAAATGAAAGAAATCGGTATTGTTCATTTATTGGAAAATATACGAGGAAAGGGTTGGAAACTGTGAGCTTTTTTACATTCTTAGAAGAAAAAATAACAGAGATATTGTTTCAGCTTTTCTTTCTTGCCTTAGTAGTATTTCTCTTGATTTTCTACGGTGTAGATACGCTATTTGTTGTATTGCTGGTAATTCTGTTCATCAGCATACAAGGTTTTTTTCAATGGTGTTTGTATCGGAAGAAACGTAACGCTTCACAACATATTATTGATTTAGTAGACGGACTGGAAGAAACCTATTATATTGCAGACGTTTTACCAAAGCCAAAAGAATTTCAAAATGAAGCCTATTACTACGCACTAAAAAAAGCCTGCAAATCTATGAATGATGAAATCAGTAAAATCACAGAAGAAAAGCAGGACTATCAAGAATATGTGGAAAGTTTCGCCCATGAAATTAAAATACCGATAGGGGCATTGTCTTTGACGTTTGATAATACGAAAAATTATACGTTAAAAAAAGAAACTGATAAGATATTTCAGTTAGTAGAGCAAATGCTCTATTATGCAAGAAGTGAAAATACGGAAAAAGACTACTTTGTAAAACAGTTAAATTTAGACGAAGTGATACATAATATCATTTTGAAATTCCGTCATTCACTTATGGAAAGGAAAACGGTTATCAATATCCATGATATAGAGAATGTTGTTTATACCGATGAAAAATGGCTGACATTCATTCTATCTCAAATCGTGCAAAATACGATTAAGTATTTTGACAAGCAGGAAAATAAACTGACGATATACAGTCAAGACAATGAAACAAATATACTGCTTGTGATAGAAGATAATGGCTGTGGAATAAAAGCGTCAGACTTATCAAGAGTATTTGAAAAGGGTTTTACTGGTTCAAATAGAAACAAAGCAAATGCAACGGGCATGGGACTGTATTTATCGAAAAAATTATCTGATAGACTAGGTTTGAAATTAGATATTACTTCTAAAGAAACGGAATATACAAGACTGACAATTACATTCCCAAAAGGAACAGTCCATAATTTACATTAAGCATTGAATAGTTGCTTATTGATGATAAAACAAAGGAAGTGATACACATGGAGTTATATCTTAATGATGTTTACCCTTATGCACAACAAATATCAAATTATATAGAACGAGAAATTTTTCAACAGAAATTAAAAGCAGGTCAAAAGCTACTTTCAATAACAAATTTAAGTAAAGAATTAAATGTTAGTAAACATACAATTCAATTATCTTATAAAATACTGAGAAAGAAAGAGTTAATCGTAAAAAAAGGAAATGATTTTTTTGTTACAAAAGATAACTGCTGTATAATAACAAAAATGAAAGAAGAAACAGATTTACAGATAATCAAATGTCTGCATGAATTAGCAGAAATGGGATATTCAAGAGAACAAACAAAATCCTTGATTTTAAGAAAATTAGAAACTTTAAAATTTCCTCAATAAGTTCGATTAGGCATTGCATAGTATTTTGCTGTAAGGGGGCTTGAGTTATGGAATGTTTTAAGTGCAATTCTTTACAATTTAATTCCACCTAACAGTACACTATTAAAAAATAAATATTATTTAGCTTTAATAAGCAATGATTTCGTGCATTATTCACACGAAATCATTGCTTTTTTCTTCTTCCATTTCTAACTCCAATGTTACTTGTTCTGTTTCTGGTTCTGGTTCTGTTGGCTCATTTGGGATTAAATCCACTACTAGCGTTGAGTTAGTTAACTTTGCAATTTGTTCTAGTGTTTTTATGGTTGGATCTGATTTTCCTGATTCTATTCGTGAATAATTTGATCTACTCATTTCTAATTCTTGGGAGAATTTTTCTTTTGATTTGGTACCTCTCATCTTTTTTAAGCTTTCTCTAAATGCTAGTTCCAAGTTTCTCCCCCCTCTTTTTGTGTCATAAAATTCACGCTTTATTTAAATTATAGCTTTTAATATCTTAATAAACAAGTGATTAATCACTTGTGATTTGTGATTAATCACTTGTGATTTGTGATTAATCACTTGTGATTTGTGATTAATATATAAAAGCCCTCTTTAAAGGGCTTTTATGTTTATTTTGAAAAAGAGATAAAATCAATATATCCCTTTTCCCCAATTTTTACAACGGCATTGTAGGGCTTTTTCTCTTTGTTTTTGATTCCTTTTACCAGGGTTTCTTTTCCCTCCAGTAATTCTTTTACATTCGTTTTGGTTAGTTTTTTCTTTCTAAAATGTTCAGCTAAAGTAAACTTACATTCAGGATAATTTGAACAACCATAAAACGATTTTTTTAATACAATATTGTTGCCACACTTAGGACATTTTCCTACAAGGGGTCCCGAGCGCTTAGTGGGAATTTGTACCCCTTATCGATACAAATTCCCCGTAGGCGCTAGGGACCTCTTTAGCTTCTTGGAAGCTGTCAGTAGTATATCTAATAATTTATCTCCATTCCCTTTAGTAACGTGTAACTTTCCAAATTTAAAAAAGCGACTCATAGAATTATTTCCTCCCGTTAAATAATAGATAACTATTAAAAATAGACAATACTTGCTCATAAGTAACGGTACTTAAATTGTTTACTTTGGCGTGTTTCATTGCTTGATGAAACTGATTTTTAGTAAACAGTTGACGATATTCTCGATTGACCCATTTTGAAACAAAGTACGTATATAGCTTCCAATATTTATCTGGAACATCTGTGGTATGGCGGGTAAGTTTTATTAAGACACTGTTTACTTTTGGTTTAGGATGAAAGCATTCCGCTGGCAGCTTAAGCAATTGCTGAATCGAGACTTGAGTGTGCAAGAGCAACCCTAGTGTTCGGTGAATATCCAAGGTACGCTTGTAGAATCCTTCTTCAACAATCAGATAGATGTCAGACGCATGGCTTTCAAAAACCACTTTTTTAATAATTTGTGTGCTTAAATGGTAAGGAATACTCCCAACAATTTTATACCTCTGTTTGTTAGGGAATTGAAACTGTAGAATATCTTGGTGAATTAAAGTGACACGAGTGTTCAGTTTTAATTTTTCTGACGATAAGTTGAATAGATGACTGTCTAATTCAATAGACGTTACCTGTTTACTTATTTTAGCCAGTTTCGTCGTTAAATGCCCTTTACCTGTTCCAATTTCGTAAACGGTATCGGTTTCTTTTAAATTCAATTGTTTTATTATTTGGTTGAGTACTTTTTCACTCGTTAAAAAGTTTTGAGAATATTTTATATTTTTGTTCATGTAATCACTCCTGAAGTGATTACATCTGTAAATAAATACAGAAGTTAAACGATTTGTTTGTAATTTTAGTTATCTGTTTAAAAAGTCATAAGATTAGTCACTGGTAGGAATTAATCTAACGTATTTATTTATCTGCGTAATCACTGTTTTTAGTCTGTTTCAAAACAGTAGATGTTTTATCTACATTACGCATTTGGAATACCAACATGACGAATCCCTCCTTCTTAATTACAAATTTTTAGCATCTAATTTAACTTCAATTCCTATTATACACAAAATTTTAAGATAAATCAATAGCTGTTGTTAAAATATCGCTTGCTGAAATAGTTTCTTTTTCCGTGTGAATATCAAAATCAATAAAGAAGGTATTGATTTGTCTTAAATTGTTTTCAGAATGTCCTTTAGTGTATGAACGGTTTTCGTCTGCATACGTACCATAACGATAAACGTTTGGTGTCCAATGCGTAAATGTATCTTGATTTTCGTGAATCGCTTCTTCGGAAGTCAGAACAACGCCACGTCCGCCAATCATGCTTTTTTTTGAGCGATACGCAAAAATAGCCCCTTTACTTTTACCTGGCTTGGTAGTGATTGAGCGAATTTTACTATTTTTAAATTTGTACTTTAACAAGCCGTCATGAAGCACAGTTTCTACAACAAAAGGGATATTCATTCAGCTGTTCTCCTTTCTTACGAAAATTAATTAGTTAGAAGCTACGATCAAAGTTGAATCACAACAAAAAAGGCAATCAACTAAGTTTTTCTTAATTGATTGCCTGGTATCTTCTTAAAGACTTGAAATCCCCTCAAAAACCCGATATAATGGGTTTACAGATATTTAAGTATCTGATTAATAAAGTAATTAAATACTTTACCAAATTTTGGGTCTCGACTTCTTTAATTGATTGGTGGTAATCAATTAAGGCTCGCAGTTAAAGTTTCTCAGGCTTTAACTGGTCGTGGCTCTTTTTTTGTATTCTTTATTCAGTTCGTTGTTTCGTTATATCTAGTATATCGCTTTTTAAAAAAAAGCTCGTACAGACTATATGTTTTGTGCGGGCTTTTTTCATACCCGAAAAAAACTTAAAAATTTTTCAAAAGAGGTCATTAAATCACACCTAGCTGTCCTTATATGGTGCGGAAAGAGGGATAAACACTTTTCAAATCATAAAGGAAAGGGGGTGAGATTGATGAAACCGTCTGACTTCCAGAAAACAGTTCAATGTCGTTTTGAAAGTTGTTTAAAGAAAGTTGTTCGTAGTGTCGTGAAAGATTATTACAAGGAATTAAACCGTCGTAAAAATAAAGAAATATCTTTCAGCGAATTGCCAGATGTCATTGTTGATAAAATGACTGTTTGGGACGACTACGAAACAGATTATACAATCTTTTCAGTATGTGGCATTGATATTCGTGTCCTTGATGATGAATTGGCAGAAGCATTGAAGAAACTTCCAGAAAGAAAACGCAATACTCTGTTGATGTATTACTTTTTGGAAATGACAGAAAGTGAAATTGCCAACTTGCAGAAAATCACGCAAAGCGGTGTATTTAGAAATCGACATCACGCTTTGGAAATTATGAAAAAAATACTCAAGGAGGAACATTAGAAAATGAAACAGTTATTTAAAAAGCCGTCCTATTACTTGATTTCATCAGCTATGGACGGAAACGAAAAAGCGATTGAGAAATTGCTGGCATTTTATGACCCGTACATATCAAAGTGCTGTTTACGTTCACTTTATGACGAATATGGCAATGTTTATATTGTTGTAGACATGGAATTAAAAGGACGTATCAGAGAAGCACTTATCAAAATGATTTTAGGTTTTAATATTGAAGATATGGACTTGGAACCAGAAAAATAAGCAGTTTTTAGCGGAGCATGATTTAATGTCCCCCTCTTTCCTGCTCTGCCCCTGCTTCTACATGAAAGCAACACGCTTTCGCTACAGCTCTTTGACAACTGAATAAAGCAGACAGATACGTTTGTGAGATAGCGAGCCACGGGAACTGTACGCCACGACCTTTTAAAAGAAAGCGAGCGACCCACGCAGTGATCCGAGAGCGACTGTTGGAAAAGTCGTTTTGCCACGACCTATCCTCACAGAATAATGATACGTCCGCATGGTGCGGTTCTGCCCACAAGAATGGGAATAGTTGAGATACTAACGGAGCTTTCCAAAGCCGTCTGCCTGCTTGTAAAAAATGACACACAGTAAAGGGGGTGCATAGATTATGAACAATACTGATGTGCCTATCTGGGAAAAATATACGCTGACGATTGAAGAAGCGTCTAAATACTTCCGCATTGGCGAAAAGAAATTGCGTAAATTAGCCGAAGAAAATCTTGACGCTGGCTGGGTTATCGTGAACGGCAACCGTATTCAGATTAAGCGAAAACAATTTGAAAAAATCATAGATACATTGGACGAAATCTAATGTCATTGAGCCGTAGATATGGTATAATAAGGTATAGCGTATCACGGCTCATTCCATGACGGAAAGGAGCTTTACACTATGTCTAATGTAAAACGAAAAGACAGTAAAAATCGCAATTTGCGTAATGGAGAGAGCCAGCGAAAAGACGGAAGATACGTTTATAAATATACCGATATATACGGAAAGCCACAATTTATTTATTCTTGGAAACTTGTACCGACAGACAAGACACCTGCTGGAAAACGTGATGATATATCGTTGAGGGAAAAAGAAACACAGATAAAAAAAGACCTTAACGACGGTATCGACACAGCAGGCGGTAAAATGACAGTCTGCCAGCTCTACGACAAGAAGAACAGCCAAAGAAAGAACATCAAAAGGGCTACTGAAAAAGGACGACAGTATCTTATGAACGCTCTGAAAAATGACCCGTTGGGTATGAGAGCGATTGATACCGTCAAGCAGTCGGACGCTAAAGAATGGGCTAT
>NZ_QVFI01000015.1:0-83059 GCF_003433845.1 Absiella sp. AM09-50 | reverse complement strand
AAGCAGTCGGACGCTAAAGAATGGGCTATCAGAATGAGTGAAAAAGGATATGCCTACAAAACGATTGATAACTATAAGCGTTCCTTGAAAGCGTCATTTTACATGGCGATACAAGACGACTGTATCAGAAAGAACCCGTTTGAATTTAAGCTAAGTGATGTTCTGGAAGATGATACGGAGCAGAAAGTTATCCTTACACCAGAGCAGGAAGAACGCCTGCTTGCCTTTATGGAAACGGATAAGATTTACAGCAAGTATTATGATGAGATTGTGCTTCTGCTGGAAACGGGACTTCGTATTTCTGAATTTTGCGGACTGACGACGCATATTGATATGCAGAACAGAATACTCAATATAGACCATCAGTTATTGAAAGATAGCGAAATCGGCTACTATATTGAAACGCCAAAGACCAAAAACGGAAAACGGGAACTTCCATTGACAGAACGGGCTTATCAAGCAATCCAAAGAATACTAAAGAACAGAGGAAAAGCACAACCGCTGATTGTAGGTGGTTACAGCAATTTTCTATTCTTAAACCGTGAGGGCTTGCCTAAAGTTGCAGGAAACTATGAGGGCATGGTGCGAGGACTGATTAAGAAGTATAACAAGTATCACACGGACAAGTTACCGAACATCACACCACATTCATTCCGACATACTTATTGTACGAATATGGCAAACAAAGGAATGAACCCTAACACTCTGCAATATCTCATGGGACACGCTAACATAACCATGACACTTGGCTATTATGCACACGGTACATTTCAATCTGCAAAAGCAGAACTGGAAAGACTGGCTTGTTAATATCGGAGCTTATATTTACTACTCATTTACTACTTTTGGTTGCATTTTCATGCTGGTAAATGCCAGCTTATGCAAGGTATCTTCCAAAAAGAAAATACCGATAAAGCCCTAAAATACGGGATATATCGGCATTTACCAACTTATGAAAAGATAATCAGAAATTTAGTAAGTTTTTATAGATTAAACCTTTATCATTTAAACAATAATACGCCCCATCTTTCAAATATATCACCCTGCCTGTACCAGAAATAACTTTTTCTGATAATAAGTCAATATAACTTTCTCCAACTACTTGATTATCCTTTTTTAATACCACAGTCATAATGCCCTGATCATCTGTTTGTACACTAAATACTTCATATCCTTTTTCCGGTTGATAATCCATAACATTACTTTTTGACTGATCACTTACATCCATGCGGAAAATCTTTCCTGCTTCTTTGTCATAATCATAATAATACTTGTTAATGAGAAAAGAATTGCCACTCTCACATTGATAGATACTCTCAAATGTTTGATTATCTTCGTGATACTTTACTAATTCATTTACTGACTTTCCATCTACAGAATTAACATCCATGAAATAATATTGATGATCATATACGCCTCTACCCAATAGCATCTCATCATCACTTTCTTTGATGATTTCCGTTTTATGATTATTCAAATCCAAGCACATCAATTTAAAGTGATTGCTTGTGGATATAATATTGCCTTTATCATCTACATCAAATGCATTTTCTGTATACCATACTTTTTGATCAAAGAAGGTAGCATTATCCACAACTGCCATTTCAGCTATATCTGCGATTTTTTTCAAATCCGTGCCATCTACATCAGAGCTACATAAAGTGGTTTTCCCTTTCTGTAGATTTTCATATAAATAATAGACTTTATTTTGATAATAAATCGGAGGTAAATGTAAAGTTTGATCTTTATCTTTGTAGAAAGTCAAACGATAAGCATCACAATCTTCGTTTTGGTGATTACAGTTTACCTTACTACATAAAGGTACATCTTTATCTGTTTTAAAATCATAAAAATATACTTCATTCGCAAAATCGGTTTTCACAAGATGATAAATGCCATCTTCACTAATCCCTGGAAACCCCATATTTGCGTAATCCTCACTTTTCCCTTCATTTTTTGCACTTTGACATCCACATAATGCAAGCAATAAACAACATACTACAATGACTTTCTTCATAAACGCTTTCTCCTTTCCACTACGTGAAATCCAATATAAACACCCACACATCCAATTAAAACAATACCTGCCATTATGAAATTGGTAATAGGATAATATAAATCATAAAAAATTGCGAAAACACCTAATGATGTATCCTTCATCAATAATGGAAATATCATAGTTAATAATATGATTGTGATCATTTTGGCATGTGGTATCTTATGATACACCTTTTGTAAAACAAGCATCAGGATACAAGTGATGAATAATTGCCATATAAACAACAATACAAGATACAATCCGATGGATAATGTTACATGGGTGTTATAGAAAACAACACTATCACATAAGCGATTCGTATAATCTGCACCTGGATACATTTGATAATTATGTAACAACATCATAAAGTTCATGCCTAAAACACCAATAAAGGCGCCTATTCCCATTGTTATAAGTTTCGCTTTTTTAAGCCTTGTATCCATATGTTCACTCATATTTTGTAATTGTTTAACCTTTGTTAAATTTTCTCGATCATAGCTTTGCATAGTGATTAAAATCATAAACAACAATAACACAAATAACAATTGACTTTGTGTATAATCGTTATCAATCAAAAACCTAACCTGATCCTCTTTGATTAACTTTCGTGAAAAAGGATCTTCTTTTATTGCCTGATAACGATTTTCATATAAAGAAAAACCTTGTTCCATGGATTGTATTTTCATATATTCATTTAATTTTATAGGATCTTTTTCGATCATGATTTGCTGCTTCGCATCATCAATTTTCTGTCTTTCCAGCGCTATTTTTTCATCTGCTTCCTTTGATACATGATCGCCAATTTGATCGATATAATAATTGTATTGATTATCTTCTATATTACTCATACTGATGATTAGTGCTAATAGTAAAATTTGTGCAATCAAACATACGACCATAAGCACAATCCCAAAATCATTGATCCATAATTTCTTCATTTCATAAAACAACAAGCCATGTACCTTATGTGATTTTGCTTGATGAGTAATACGCAGGATATGTTTTCTCTGTTTATGGAACAGCTTAAAACATAACGCAAAAGCTAATATCATAAGAATGATGAATAATCCATATAATACATTATATGGGATTGCCATAGAAAAGAAACGGATATAGGATACATTTTTCAAGGCATATTCTGGATGCAGAATCTGTGTAAGACCTAAATAAGATAATAAATGACTGTCACCTGAAGTAGATGCCAAAAATGTAAAACTGCCAATAAACAAAGCTGAAATAGAAATCGCTAATAAGTAATTTTTCACAAATGCATAGACCATAAACAACAGCGCAAGTAAAAATGCATAAATGATTATTTTAAAACAGAATACAACCGCTATAAAGCTTAAAACATTCATATGATAAGGCACACTCACATAATATAAAATACTTTGTATAGGCTGAAAAATATCTTGCATGCCATATTGCATACCAGAGTTCAAAAACAATGTTAACAAAAAAATTGCTTCCAATCCCATGACTAATACCAATAAAGCAAGCCACTTGGATAATAGCTGTTGATTACTTCCTTTTTTCATCATACTGCCATATTTAATCATACCTTTTTCATCTTCAAACGCCACCAGCATATAGAAAAAATATGCGACTGTTAATAAAATCAATGCATCTGGAATCATGCTTTTCAATACTTTTTCACTACCATAACTACCATCACTGGAAGAAGGCATATTCACATGCATCTTTTCATATAGTCTTTTTGTCTGGTCAGCTCTTGATTGTATAAATGGATCTTTGTTTTGAAAAATTGAAATTGATTGATTTGTTTCATATTGTTGTTTTACCTGTTTCAAAAAAAGATCATAAGAATGTAAATTATCTTCTTCCTCTATCAGACGATGGATTAAAGCATCATTCACGATATCCTCATATTCCATTTTTAGTACTTGATTTACCCACTCTTTTCCATACTTTTCAACATATTCGTTAAAATCCACTTGATGATTTATTACTGCTTCTTTCATCATAAATAAGGAATTTATATCCTGTAATTCATTTAAATAAGCATAACGCTCTTTATCAGTTTTACCTTTTAGCTTGATTTGTATTTGTTTATAGTCACTTGCATTAAATGAATCACTTTTGTTTTGATAAAAGAATAAAACATTAGCCACTATGATGATTCCTAATAAAAATACGATATGATACCGTCTGGAAAATATTTTTTTCACCTCATAGTACAACATGTTCTTCATCAAATATGTAAAGGTAAACATCATTGATATTTGGACTTACATATATTCCTTTTCCTTCATCCTTTGGTTCAATGATTCTAATCATCATTTTATCTCCATCATAGCGAACATTACTAATTTTATTATTTGTTTTCAGCTTTTGATATTCCAACGGATCAACTTCTTGTTCCATTACTTTATGTTCCAATAGTGATACAAGTTGTTTTCTAGTTTCTTTTCTCAACAATTTTCCTTTTTTCAATATCAAATATTCATCTGCGATAGATTCTACATCACTTACCACGTGTGTCGCAAAGATAATAATCTTATCTTTACTTAATTCCGCAATCAGCTTCTGCATTTCCATTCGCTTTAAAGGATCAAGACCAGCACTAGGCTCATCAAGAATCAGAATTGATGGATCATTTAATAACGCAACACATAACATTGCTCTTTGTTTCATTCCACCGGAAAATCCTTTTAGCTTCTTATGAAATACATCTTCCAATTTTACTTTTCTTACCAAATCTTCACTTTGTTGCCGTATAGCTTCTTTTTTCATTCCTTTTAAATTGCCAATATAGTAAAGATAATCTTGTAATGTAAAATCTTCATATAAACAATGCTGCTGTGGCATGTATCCTACCTTGGATAAATACTCTTTTTTACACTTTTTTATATCTGTTCCATTAAATTTTACACAGCCTTCATTGGCATCTAACAGCATACAAAGAATATTGATCAATGTTGATTTTCCTGCACCATTTGGTCCAAGTAATGCATATATCCCATGTGTCAAAGTAAAACTAACGTGATCCAAAGCACGATTATCTCCATAATCTTTTACCAATTCACATACTTCAAGCGTATACTCACTCATATGCATCCACCTGCTTTTGTAACTCCGCAATTACTTCATCAATACCAGCTTCTTTTAGTTTCTTATTCTCTTCAGAAAACATTTGTAATACTTCATCCATTGAGATCTTTTTATGGTCATATACTTTAAAATTCGCTGTAATAGAATCAAAATCATTCCAAATATTATTTATTTTATCAATTTTTTCAATCACGTTTGATAAATCTAAAATATTAGGTTTTAATGACTCTACATTTATTTTATGATCAAGCTCAAAAACAAAGTTTTTCTTATCCGCATTTTGATCTGCTTGTGGCGTAGTAATCATATCATTTCCTAATGAACCCATAAACAAGCCATAAAAATAATTTTTATCTGTCACTACTTTTCCATCTGAATTCTTCTCTGGATTTTCTCCATAAATTAATAAATCTGATAGTTCTTGATCCGTATTAATTTCACACAAAAAATCAAACGCATTATCCGCATGTTCACTTGTCTTTAATATACCATAGCCAGATGTTCTAACTGGATATTTATGATTACTTAAAGCTATTTCCTTACCATTTGTTTCACTTATCCCATAGCTGTCTTTACTTAAATATGAATATGAATATGCTAAACCTGTTTTACCATTTTGATAAAAAGTATCCCACTCTTTTTCTGTAAAATCTCTACCCGTATATCCTTTTAAATCAGCTTCAACTAATAACTGATATACATCCATAAAACGTTTTTCATCTAAAGGATTAATAACTTTTCCTTTTTCATCTATGAATAAAGGAGTTCCCTTGATTTGCATATAATCTGATGCCAAAATTGTAAAACAAGCTAATGGGTTTCCATCCATTAATATTTCATTATTTTCATTCTGATAAGAATGAATTAAAGTACTTAATAAATCAACAGGATTGTTTATGTTTTCGGTTATCTCATTCTCGTACTTTTTATAAAACGCATCATCAAACACTGCGTAAAGCTGCTGATAAGGTATGGTCACTTTAGGAATGTAGTAGATATTATTTTTAATCTTATTTGCTTCAAATAGATGCTCTGGTATCTCTTGTAAAAGTTTTTTACCATTTTCTTTTTCAAAATCCTCATTTAATACTTTAAAGTATTCATATAATGGTTGATTACTATCAAAATAAACAATATCTGCTTTATTCTTTGATAATTCTTCCAACATCGTTTTTTGCGCAGTTAATACATCTTGATTTGCCTGGTTATTTTCAACAGATTTTACTTCCACCGTATAGTGTTTACCTTTATCTTTCAATTTCTTGTTTAACACATCTATACGATTATCTGTGATAGTCCCCGAATCTATCCATTTTTCGCTATGCTCTGGTATATAAATCGTTAATACTTCATCTTGAACCTTACTGCTACAACCACAAAGTAATAAACAGCTGATCATTCCTATCACAATATTTCTTTTCATAAGCTCACCTCAAACAGTATTTTTTCTATGAAATAAAATCTTTTTATTAATTTATTATTTCTAAATTTTGATTCTATTCATATTCAAATTATAACTTTCATATATATACTGCACAATTTTTTAGGGTTCAAATGATAGTTTAGGGATATGCCGACCACATTTTAAATAAGCGCTTACATTTTTTTATCTTTTTATTGTTTTTTTTATCACAAGATACCTAAAAAAGCCTTCCATCGCTGATTTGGCTTGGAAGGCTTTTTCTATTTGATATAAAGCTACTGTTTGATATTCATTTATTTCTTATCCAATAAACGATAAACTGCTCTGCCATTGCGTATGCCTAACTGTAAGATTTTCACAACTTCTTCTTCCTGTTCCATAAGTTTCACTAGACAGTATTTATCTTTTAACAGTTTCTCTGCCATTGGTTTACTGACATCTTTATGGATGTTTTTGAAGAACTGATCATCTTTCCATATCGCAAACTTACAACCATTTCGATAATTCACACAACCATAGCCTTTGGAGTTTTCCACAATCTTGTTGCCACATACTGGGCATACACCAATCGCTTCTCGATCATCATCAATCGGTACTTCCCCACCTGCTTTTAGATTAGAAAGATTCTCTTTTAAGTGTGGTGTAAAAGCATCTAAAACACTTTGTACAAGGGTAGATACATCCGCATTTCCCTCTTTGATATCTTCCTGTATGACCCACCATTTTGCTGTTAGATCAGCTTTCTTTATTTCTTCAGGCAAAAGATGATAAAAATCTTTTCCCAATTGGGTAGAAATGATATTCTTCCCTTTCATTTGAACATAGCCTCGTTTGATTAAAGTTTCCACAATCTGACTACGTGTTGCACTGGTTCCAATAGAACCATTTTCGCCTTTTTTATCCTTATCTTTTTTCTTCAGAATTTCTTTGATTTCTTTATCCTCAACATACTTGGCAATACTTGTCATATCTTTGATTAAAGATGCCTGGGTATAGCGTTTAGGGGGATTGGTTTCTTTTTCATTGACGATACCATCATGTAAAGAAACCTCATAGTTTCCTTTTGGAAGATCAAATTTACCTGTATCTACTTCTTCATTATCCCCTTTTTCTTCTTTATTATTTTTAAAATACTGTTTATATCCTTCATCCAGTATAAAGGTACTAGTTGCTTTTAAATCCCCATATTCTGTAGGGATGACTGCACTTACCTGACGTTTTTTCACAGGTGGTAAAAACTGCATGATATACTGACGACAGATTTCTTCATACACTTTTCGCTCATCTGGAAGTAATGCTGCAATATTAAAATCTGACATAGTAGGAATGATAGCGTGGTGAGCTGTGACATATTTATCATTGAAACATTCTGAATGAATCTTATAATCCACAGGATAGGTTTCATTCAGTTTTTTCATAACATGTGTCAATACCTGAGCAGCTTCTGTAAAATGTTCCTCTTTTAGATATTGTGAATCACTTCGATTATATGTAATTGCCTGATACTTATCACGAAGAGTCTGGGTAATTGCATCCGTTTTACTCAGATCAAAGCCATACTTTGTATTCATATGTGCCTGAAGTTTTGCCAGATTAAAAGGCAATGGTGGTTTTACATCCATCAGTTTTTCATCTACCTTCATCTTACGATGCGGCTCTTTTAGAATATCATCACACATATCCTGCATGATTTTCTGACTTAAGATGTGTTTACCATCATCTAATAAATCATTTTTCGGTTTTAATGCAAAGGTAATGGTGGTATCTTGTTTTTCCACATCCCCCTGCACTTCCATTTCATAGTATTTTTGTTTCTTATGATGATCAATTAATTCATCACGTGTCACGATTAATCCAAGTGTAGGGCTTTGTACACGTCCTACACTCATACCTTTTCTACGAAGTGCCAAAGAATACAAACGTGAATAATTAATGCCTACTACATAATCTGCGACTGCACGAGCATAAGCGCTTCGTCCTACCGCTCTTAATTTATCATCATTATCAATTAATTGATGAAAAGCTTTTTTGATATTGGAGGGTGTATTATCATTGATATACACACGTTTGACCGGTTTTGTGTTCTTGGCATAATCTAATATTTCATCAATCAGAAACTGTCCCTCATCATCCGGGTCACCAGCATGGATAATCTGGTCACAATCCTGCATCAGTGTGATGATTTGTTGCACACGATCTTTTTTAGAACCATCTGGCACCAGTTTCCAGTTATCAAAACAAATAGGAAGATCCTCCTTATTCCATTTTTTATATTTTGGATCATATTCATCTGGTTCTGCCAATCGCAGCAAGTGTCCATATGCCCATGTGATGACTACATTCTTTTTCACAATGACACCATGTACCTCTTTATCTGGTCCATCAATCGCTTTAGCAATCGCACGTCCAAGCTCTGGCTTTTCCGCAATAATCAATGACTTCATAAGGCTCCTCCTTCCACAGGTTTTCTTATTATATCATAAATTTATCAAAAAAAGAAAACAGACATCAGCTTTTTGCAATGTCTGTTTTACAACTTATTTTACAATTAAACGAACGGATTTGATACCATCCTGTGCAGCTAATTTATCCAATAGCTCTGCAGAGATTTCATCATTTGTTTCCAAAATTGTATATGCATAATCTTTCTTTGCCTTGTTTGCCATATTCTCAATGTTAATTCCAACATTCGCAAGTTTTGTGGTCATTTCACCAACCATGTTTGGAATGTTTTTATTGATGATACACAAACGATATTTTGCTTCCTGTGCCATTTGAATATCTGGCATATTTACAGAATGTGTAATATTACCATTTTCAAGGTAATCACGAATTTCATTTGCTGCCATGACCGCACAGTTTTCTTCACTTTCTGGAGTAGAAGCACCTAAGTGAGGAACACCTAATACATTATCAAATTGTAACAGTTCTTTAGAAGGGAAGTCTGTGATATATCCACCAACTTTGCCACTTGCCAATGCTTTTACCAATGCATCTTCATCAATTAGACCATTACGTGCAAAGTTTAAGATACGAACGCCGTCTTTCATCTGATCAAATGCTTCCGCATTTACGATGTTCTTGGTTGCTTCATTATAAGGAACATGAACAGTGATATAATCACATTCTTCAAAAATGGTTTTCAAGTCTTTTGCATGATTGATTCTGGCTTTCAATGTCCATGCAGCCTGTACAGAAATATAAGGGTCATAACCATAAACCTCCATATCCATAGCAGCTGCGGCATTGGCTACCTGTACCCCAATGGCACCTAAACCAATAACACCAAGTTTTTTACCTGCAATTTCAGGTCCGACAAAATTACTTTTGCCTTTTTCAATCTGTTTACTTAAATCGTCATCATCAGCGATAGATTTTACCCAGTTGATACCCTGTGCAATCTTTCTTCCAGATAATACAAGTGCCGCAATAACCAGTTCTTTTACCGCATTGGCATTTGCCCCTGGTGTATTGAATACAACGATTCCTTCTTCACTGCATCGATCAAGTGGAATATTGTTTACACCAGCACCTGCACGTGCAATACATTTTAAATCTTTACTGAATTCTACATCGTGAAGTTTTGCGCTACGTACCATAATGGCATCGTAATCTTGAAAATCTTCACTGCATTCGTAATTTGCATCAAACTGATCCAAACCAACTTTTGCGATTTTATTTAATAATTTTACTTTCATAAAATTTTCTCTCTCCTTTTTTATTTGTTTTCAGCCTCAAATTTCTTCATGAAATCAATCAGCTTTTCAACACCTTCGATTGGCATTGCGTTATAAATAGAAGCACGCATTCCTCCAACTGCACGGTGTCCCTTTAAGTTACTCATACCTGCAGCAGCACTTTCTTTCGCAAATTTTGCGTCAAGTTCTGCATTAGGTGAACGGAATGTTACATTCATCATAGAACGATCTTCTTTGTTTGCAGTTGTAGTATAGAAGTCAGAGCTGTCTAAGTAATCATATAACATTGCAGCTTTCTTCTTGTTTTTCTCCTGCATTACTTCTACACCACCCATGTTTTCAATCCATTCTAAGACAAGTCCTAAAATATAGATGGCATAAGTTGGTGGTGTGTTGTACATAGAATCTTTATCAGCAAGTGTTTTATAGTCTAATAACACTGGTGTGTTTTCTTTCGCATTTCCTAATAAATCTTCACGTACGATGCCAACAGTTAATCCTGCACAGCCCATGTTTTTCTGAGCGCCCGCAAAGATGATTCCAAATTTTGAAACATCAATTGGTTTGCTAAGGATGTCACTTGACATATCCGCAACGATTGGTACACCATTTGTTTCAGGCACATATTGCCATTCTGTACCATAGATCGTGTTGTTTGCACATAAATAAACGTAATCAGCTTCTGGATCAAGATTTAAATCTTCCTGTTTTGGAATAAAAGTGAAATCCTGTTCCTTACTTGATGCAGCAACTTTGATATCCCCAAACTTGCATGCTTCTTTATAAGCTTTTTCTGCGAAATATCCAGTTAAGATATAATCGGCTTTTCCCTTCTGCAATAGGTTTAAAGGTACCATAGAGAACTGCATGGTTCCTCCTCCCTGCATAAACAATACTTTATAGTTGTCAGGAATATTCAAAATACGGCGTAATCTTGCCTGTGTAGTTGTAATGATTTCATCATATGCTTTGGAACGATGACTCATCTCCATGACCGACATTCCACTACCCTCATAGTTTAGCATCTGCGATTGTGCTTTTTGTAATACCTCCAGTGGCAGCATGGATGGTCCTGCTGAAAAATTGAAAATTCTGTTTTCGGCCATAAATATCGGCACCTTCCTTTCTCTTTAACATCTTGTGTTAGTGACACCCATTATAGCACAAATGAAATAAAATGAAAGAGTCTTTGAAAGATTTTGTAATATATTTTGAAAACAGTTTTCTTTATGTAAACATTTTAGATACATTTGTTCACAAATCAGAAACAAACATGACTTTTTCTTTTTACTCATCCATGATATACTTATGTTAAAGGAGAAATTATTATGCTTGATTATCGTTTATATACATTTTTAACATTATCAGAAACATTAAACTATACCAAAGCTGCTGAGATTTTATGTATCACACAGCCTGCTGTTTCTCAGCATATCCGTTATTTAGAAACGACTTATCAAATCAAACTGTTTGACCACCATGGAAAAAACCTAGTGCTTACCAAACAGGGAGAATATTTGGCCAGCTGCCTTCGCACCATGAATGCAGATGAAAAGCGTGTGGTGGAGAATTTAAGAAATATTAAAGATATCACCAGAATCAAATTTGGTGCTACCTTGACGATTGGTGAATATATTCTACCAAAACGAATAAAACAATATTTACATATCCATCCGCAAACCAATCTAACCATGCTGGTAGAAAATACCGCAACCCTGCTTCAGATGTTAGATCATGGAGAAATCAGTTTTGCGATTGTGGAAGGCTATTTCCCACTACATCGTTATGAACACCAGATGTTAAGCAGACAGCCATATGTTGCGTTAAAAGGAAAAGATTATCAAATGCAAAAGCCAGTCTATACCCTGCAGGATTTATTTGATGAACCTTTGATTATTCGTGAAGAAGGCAGTGGTACCCGTGAAGTATTAGAGCGTGTATTGAAAGAACGTAACTTGACCATTCAGGATTTCTCTAATACCATTGAAATTGGCAATATGAATGCCATTAAACATTTAGTGGAAGAAAATACAGGAATCACATTCCTATATAAAGCCGCAGTGGAGGAAGAATTAAAAAAAGGAACCATGGAGGTGATTCCTTTAAAAGATTTTGATATCCAGCGTGATTTTACATTTATCACTTAAAAAAACACTATATTCATGGAAGAATATAAAGATTTTATTTCCTGTATCCTACAAAGCGAGTAATCGCTTTTTTTTACGCAAATACAACCTGAATCAGCACCATATACAATACCGTACCACAAACAATGGAAATCATATTATTACGTTTCCATACATGCAATATCACAACCACACCAATACTGATGAGTTCAGGTATGCCATATGGATATGTAAGAAAAGCTGTATTACGTAAACAGTATACAACCAGACAAAGCATAATTGCCATAGGCAGCACTTTTCCAAGGTATACAACTTTTTCTGGCAGTGTGGATGTATTTTTGAATATCAGAAATGGTAACGCTCTAGTGAAAAAGGTGGTAATTGCCACGACCAGAATAATCGCCAGACTTTCTTTTACGCCTATCATGATGCATCCTCCTTATCTTGATCAACATATTTTTCAAATATCGCAAGCAATAAAACCAAAAGGATCAATGCCGGAAGTAAAAAGTTTTTTAATCCAAAAATCAACGCACTGACCACAATACAAAACACTGCGATCAAGATAGATACATGATGGGTACTTGCAATCCATTGTTCCACAAAGATAACGGTAAATAATGCTGTCATCGCAAAATCTATGCCTGTGGAATCAAAAGATAAGGCACTTCCCAATACTGCCCCAATCAAAGATCCTATGATCCAATAGCATTGATCAAAAAAAGATATAAAAAACATCAGCTGTTTTCCATGGGGTGTATCTTTATCTGGAATGGCACACAATAAAGAGTATGTTTCATCCGTTAATGAAAATATCATATACCATTTCTTTTTTCCCATATTCTGAAATTCTTTTAGAAAAGATATCCCATAAAAAATCTGTCTTGCATTGACACTTAATGTGACCATGCATGCTTCTATAAGAGAAAAGCCTGTATGAAAAAAGGTCAATAATACAAACTGCATACTTCCAGCATATACAATCGCAGACATCAATACAGCCCAGATCCAGGAGTAACCCTGATTTTGACATAATAATCCAAAAGCAAATCCTAAAAATACATAGCCTACCATGACAGGGAATGATAAGCGCAATGCTTCTTTGACTGTGTTCTTCAAAAAAATCCCCTCGCTTTTTGTATAATTGGTATTATTGTATAGGAATTTGCATTTTTTCGCAATAGATGTTTGGAAATCATTGACAAAGATGCCCCCTGCATGCTATATTAATAACGCAACTTGGGGTTTTAGCTCAGCTGGGAGAGCACCTGCCTTGCACGCAGGGGGTCATCGGTTCGATCCCGATAAGCTCCACCAAATTTAAAACGAATCTCGATAGGTTATCGCTTATCGGGATTTTTTTGTGCGATTATATACAAAAAAGAAGACGTGTGCCTTCTTTTTCGTCGTACTAGCCAATGTGTACTCTCTCCTCCGTGTTACTATGGAAATATAGCGCATCCACCCAATGAAAATCAATGTGAATTTCTTCATCCATCTGATATTCCCTTTCATGCGTATGTTTCATAATAATCGTCGTACCATTCACCAAAACATGATAATAAATTTCATCCCCGATATCTTCAATTAAAATAATCCGGCCGATTTCTCCTTGTGCATCTTCATGTATATCCTGTGGTCTGACACAAACATATACCTCCTGATCTTCTATCTGAAAATCCAATACCTTTCGTTTCTGCATACAGTATAAAGTATGATGCTGAATATGTCCATGGAATTGATTGATTCCATAACGCCCTAAAAAGTTTGCGACAAACAGATTACATGGATCATGATATAAATCCCTTGGTTTACCAACCTGTTGAATCACACCATCCTTCATGATGATCAAAACCGTAGCAAGCGTCATCGCTTCCATCTGATCATGTGTAACATAAAGAAATGTTGCATTTGAGCGTTGATACAGCTGTGCAATTTCTATACGCAGCTTTGATTTCAAAGATGCATCCAAAGAACTTAATGGCTCATCCATCAAAAACAGATCCGGCTGGCGAATCAATGCTCTAGCAATCGCAACACGCTGCATCTGTCCACCACTGAGTGTATTCGCTGCACGATCCAGCAGCTCATCTATTGATAACATTTCTGCCATCTGATGAACAGCCTTATGAATATTCGCTTCTTTCATTCCCTGATAAGCCAGTCCAAAAGCAATATTTTCATATACATTCAAATGTGGAAACAATGCGGCCTCCTGAAATACCATCGCAATCTTTCGTTTTCCTGGTTCTGTTGTTGTGATGTCTGTATCATTTAATATGATACGGCCAGAATCTGCTGGAAGTAATCCGGCTATCAACTGTAACAGCGTTGTTTTTCCACAGCCACTTGGTCCTGCCAATACTACAAATGCTTTTTCATTCAGCCTCAATGAGAAATCATTGACTGCATTCACCTTGCCAAAATGTTTCTGTATATGCTGTAGTTCCAGTTTTGCCATGCCATCACTTCCTATGTCAAGTTTACCATTTTTTGTATGAATTGAAAAGGGAAAGCCGTCTTGTAATGGCTTTCCCTAATCTTCATTCTCATATTTCATCAAAAATACCGGCAGGTATTCCAAGGTAGAAATCACTTTGGACAACACTTTATAAATATAGGCCGCTTCTTCAAAAGAACCAGCTTCAAAATGGGGCACTATTGCGGCTGTATTCATCATACGATACGTCAACATATCAAATAGATGCGTATTTGCCTGAGCCAACTGTGTTACCATAGCCTTCGCTTCATTTATTTGTTCTTCCTTCATCAACAACAAAAACCTTACATACATTAAGAAAGTATCCTCGTGCAGTTCCCTGCCAAGCAATTCTTTACATTTTTCCAATTGTTCAAAATAAAGATAAGATGCATATACATAATGTTTGACATGAAAAACATCCGATGGATTCAGATTCAATATCTCCTGAAACTGTTTTTGTGCTTTTTTCAAATTGCCAGCTTCATATAAAGACAGCGCATACGCAAATTTGATTTGCAGAAGCGGCTTCATCACATCTTCTTCATAAAAATCTGTCACATGACGCAGGAAAAATTCTTTGCCGATATTCATTGTCGCAAGCTCCATGCCCTGACGAAGGATATGGATACGTTCATAAATATCCTGTACATTCCAGCCATACACCAGATATGCTTCAATACAATCCCCACATATGCCAAGTGCCTGCTTTGCGATATCGCATTTCTTCTGATTACTGCGAAAGCGTTTCGCTTCTTCCAGCACCTGTAATGCCTGTTCATATTGTGTACTCTTTTCATCATTCACAATTTTTGGCTCATCTAAAAAGCTGTCCAGACTAATCTGAAAGGTGATTCCCAGCTGGCGATCTTTTTCCTGTTCCATCATGCCTCTCCTTTTCGTTTATCTATCCTGTGATAATGCCCAATCTCGATCAATTTCCACAAATCGCATGCCATCCACTGGCAGCTGTTTTAAAATTCGATCATAACTGATTTTTTCTATACCGACAATATCCTCTCGATCTGTATAAAGGATATCAAACCACAATGTTTCACTTTGTCTATCGCTGTCATGATAGATGACATTTTTCACATCAGGTGTTTTCCTTTGATATTGCCGCAATAGTTTTAGCTTTAATATCTCTATTACACGATCATCCAATCCATCTTCCAATACCCTGATTTTCTCTGGAATCTCATCTACTTTACTCACATAGCGTTTTCTTAAATGAGCATCTCTTGCGTAAAGCTCCTGATCACTTTCCACCATATCTTTTCTTGATTTCACCAATATCGCAAAATGATGTTCTTTATCAATATACAGAAAGTTATGCAAAATCTTGCTTTCCTTCCCACAAATGGGGCAGTGTGCTGTGAAAAAGGTACCATCACGAAGTCTTGCTTCATCATTAGATTCAAATCCATACAGCAATAATGTTTCACTTTTCTTATGAAAGATTGCCCCACACATGGGACATCGTAATTCTATCAATGCCGTTTTCATATGTGAAAAAGAGCTATATTAGATAGCTCTTGTTGCCTTTCTTAACCATGCCACTTCATCATCACTCAAGTATGGTGACACCTTTTCAAATACCTGTTTATGATAAGCATTCAGCCATTCTTTATCATATTGTGTCAATAAAGCTTCATCTAGTCCATCTAAATCAAATGGCACAAAGGTAATTGTTTCAAAATACATAAACTGTCCATATTCATTCTTTTCACCCTTACGTACAACCATTTCATTTTCATGACGGATACCAAACTTGCCTTCTTCATAAACACCTGGTTCATTGGATTGTGTCATACCTTCTTCTAATACACAGCTGTCTTTTCTTTCCGGTACGATCTTCCAGCGGAAACCATTTGGACCTTCATGCACATTCAGTAAATGACCAACGCCATGTCCTGTACCACACTTGTAATCCATACCCTGTTCCCATAATGGTCCTCTGGCAAGAATATCCAGATTCATACCACGACAGCCATATAAGAAATGCGCTTTTGATAATGCGATGTTGCTGCGTAATGCAGTTGTGAACCAATAACGCTCTTCATCACTGATTTCACCCAATACAAATGTTCTGGTAATATCTGTAGTACCTTCCATATACTGTCCGCCACTATCAACCAAAAGCATGCCTTCTTTTTTCAACTCTACATCACTTTCAGGTGTTGCACTATAATGCATCATTGCCGCATGCTCTTTATACGCAGAAATCGTATTAAAACTTAAATCAATGGCACCTTGTGCTTTACGAAGCTTTTCTAAATAATCACTCGCAATGATTTCACTCATCTTTTCTTTACCGATATTTGTCTTTAACCAATACATAAATTTTGTCATAGCGACAGCATCTTTGATATGTACTTTACGATTATTTTCTAATTCAATTTCATTCTTCATAGCTTTCATCAGCTGACTTGGATTTACACGATCCTCAATCTTGATATTCTGATTTAAATTCTGGGTAATCGCATAATTTACCACACTGCTGTCTAACATAATCACTGCATCTGAATCAAAGGTTTTCACATATTCATAAATATCATTATAGTCTTTGATTTCTATATGATTTTCTTCAAAGTTTGCGATCAATTCATCATTCAATTTCTCTTTATCAACGAAAATCACACCACCATCTAATGTCAAAATCAGATAAGCCAGCATAACAGGATAGCGTGCAATATCCCATCCACGCATATTTGTAATCCATGCGATATCATCTAGTGATGTAATGATATGATGTGTGATTCCCTGTTTTTTCATGATATCATATAAATCAGCTAATTTATCTTTTGTGGATTTACCACTATATTCTACGTTCAAAAAGAAGCCTTGTTTTTTAGGTAATGCTGGTCGATCTTCCCAAATCATACCCACCAGATCTTCTTCATAAGCGATATGCACTTCTTTTTCTTCCAGCTTACTCATGATTGCCTTTACCATTTTGGTATTCATGACACGACCATCAAAACCTACGCCACCCCGCATAGTCACATGATCATAAATATACTGTGCAATGGTAGGAACACCTTCTTCTCCCTGTTTCATCAACGTAATCGTGGTATCCTTCAACTGATCTGCCGCCTGAATAAAGTAACGGCCATCAGTCCATAATGCCGCATCATCAAGTGTCACAATCAATGTTCCCTGTGATCCGGTAAATCCAGACATATATGCTCTTGCCTTAAAATGTTCTCCTACATATTCCGTTTCATGAAAGTCAGAAGTTGGAATCATATAGACATCCAGATTTCTTTCTTTCATTAATGTTCTCAATGCATTTAATTTTTCAATAATTGTCATAAAACAGCCTCCTTTTTCATCCTTATTCATTGTACCCCAAATCCATGATTTCGCAAGCGCTTTTCACATTTTCAAAAAGAAAAGCTGATAGTTTTTCCACCATCAGCTAATGCTTATATTTAATCACATGAATTTCAAAGTCTTCAATGCCTTCATAATCCAGCAGCAGATATTCAAATTTCACCATATCATCCTGCTTCAGATACGTTTTATCCGCAAGATACCATAAATCTTCTTTTACCAAGTTGTGATTCGCATCATAGAATTTCAATCTTGCCATCACAAAGTGTACCGGTTTCTTCATATTGTTTCTTAAATATCCACTTAACACAAGACAATCTTTTCCTTCCTCAAGTGCAAGTTCTGTAATGGTAAAAGCACGTTTCTTCTTGATACGTTTTTCTCTGGCCTTCTCATCCCAACGTGTTTTAATCGTTTTATTGATCAACCAGATCACAAACAGTTCCCCATACATCACAAAGCCAAACTTACTTTTCAAAAACAAAAAGACTTTCCCCAAATATGGCACATGAAAAACATACTTACCAATAATATCTTTCCTGCTTGTTTCATAATTATCATAATCCGGCGCCGTTGCCCCTTGTGTACGATAATACAACACACCATCCTTTTCCTGTGTCTTACGGAAATAATGTGTCAACAGGATATCCTGCCCAAAGCGGTTCGCCTTAAATGTCACAATCGTATCTGGTGCAATTTCTTCATCTTCATCTATCATCTTACTAAAAACAAGAGAATATGTAGGAATTATTGGTTCCATACTATTCGTCAATACAGTATAAAACCGAAATCCTACCACCCTGGAAGTGTTCTCTGGATACATCTGCATACAAACAACAAACACCAAAAGTGCTATCACTACAATAGCACTTAAAAAGGTTGTTATTTTCTTTAGCAGTTTCATCGCATAAACAACTCCCCTTGTCTTTCTTACATTTTACTACATAATACGTTCTCTGACTAGGAAAAAAGCCGTAGGATTACGGCTTTTACTCTAATGTTGCAGTTACATTTACAGTAATATCTTTATTATTAAGTGTAGCTAATTGTTCATCACTTATAGTCGTTTTTGGTTGCACAGTAACGATATACTTATTACCAGTTGCATCTTTTACAAAAGCCGTATCCTCAGTTATTGCTGTATCAGGAGTTCCTTCTTTCGCAAAGGAAATATCTACTAAATCATTTATTGAAGCATCAGTAGTAGCTCCTTTCAATTTCAAAGTTGTACCTAAACTGTTTTCATCTACAACTTTAAAATTCACAATACTTGTAGCCTTAGGATTAGTATTTAATGCCCTAGTTGTTGTAGTATAAGCTGCAGATGCGTCAGTAGAAACTGTTACTGGATTGCCAAAATTTACTGTACCTCCTACTGTTGCCTCTAATGTATCCCATGCTGCATATGTTCCAACGCTAGTTGCTACGATAGCACCTGCTGTGACGAATGATAATAGTGTACTCTTTTTCATAATAATATCTCCTCTCCGATATTTATATAAGAATGTAGTAATGATAAGCTGATTGCTATCTTTACCTTACAACACTATTATATTCCAAGGAGATTTTTTTGTATAATGCTTATTACCTAATTACCCGTTATACTCAAATTGTATAACTAAACTTGTTTATATGTATCATGGATGATATCTATAAAAATACGACCAGCACTGGATAGTACATGATTTTTACGTTTAATGATAATAAAATGTTTTTGTAAATCATTGTCCTTTAACAAAAGGCTTTTCATATGAGAATGTTTTAATTCTTCTACTTGCCATTTGTGGCCGATTAAAAAAGAAGATGTATGTTTTGCGATACTTAACATGGCATGATAGTTACGCATGATCAAAACCTTGGGAAATGTGGAAAGCTGCATTCCGTTGATATTAATACTCTTGTTGATATCAGAAAAGAAATCATTTGGTAAATGAATAAAGGTTCTGTCTATCAAATCAGAAAAACGTATGGTATCGTTTTTAGCTAATGGATCTTCTTCATTCATATGAATATAAATAGGACCTGAGCCTAGTACTTCATATTCAATTTCTTTGATTTCTGCCATTTTTTTGAATATTATCAATTGCATATCATTTAAAATCACAATGCCAACTTCTGATTTTGAGTTTTCCACATTTTCAAACACTTCTTCTGTAGTTGTTTCAATCATCTGGATTTCTGTTTCACTGGATATTAATTTTTCATAACATTTTAACACCAAATCGTCTTTTAAAAAGATAGAACTGCTGGATACACTCAGTTTTGAGTAAATAGATTTTTCATCTAATCCTTTTAACCGTTCCAATGTATTTAATTCATTTATAATTGATTGTCCATAGTAATAAACCAGACGCCCGGTTGGTGTCATGGATACGCCATGATTGGAACGTATAAGCAATGGTTTTCCTATTTCATTTTCTAATGCCTGAATGGATCGGCTTAAGCTTGGTTGAGATACATATAGTCGTTCAGCGGCTTTATTGATACTGCCATAGTCGATAACTGCTATGAAATACTTTAGTTGTACAATTTTCATGATACGCCCCTCTGGTCTTTCTTTCTTACATATTAGCATGTTTTGTAAAAGAAAAACAGTGATTTCATCACATCACTGTCTCATTTCTTATGATTCATTGCGTAACTGCCATTTCCTGTGGCGGCTACTTCATTTGTGCGCTGTAATCTTGCGATTGCTCGTGCCTGTGCCATACGGCTGCCTGCATGATCTAAGATTCCTTCTACCAGTAATACTTCATCTGATGGTATTCCTTTCACGAAATTCACAGACATTTGAATCGTTGGTGTAAAATACGCTTGTGAGAATACATAAGCTGCACATCCCATTGTTACATCTAGTATTGCGCAAATCATTCCACCATGCATATTGCCAACTGGATTTGCTTCCCAAGTGCGTACTGGAAATGCTAATGTAATAGTTTTTTGTTCCAGATCATAGGCATATAATTCCATCTCCAGCATAGCGTTGATGGTTCCTGTTTTGGTATTTCTTAGTTCCATAAAATGCTGAATTCTTTGTTCAATGATTTCTTTTTCCATATTTGGTCACTTCCTGTTGACCATTATAGCACGAAAAGAGCAGATACGAAATTGCCCTGCTCAATATATCGTCTTTTTCAATTTACTTTATGTTTCTTTTCATTTAACAAATACATACCTTCAAAATCATTTTTTGCTTTTCTTCGTTTTTTTCTTTGATATAGATGATATCCTCTTATCAGAAAGATTATGATAAGAACCGCAATGATGATCATTAAACATATCCAAAACACCTTCATAAAGATTACTTCTTTGATATGTTTGTCTGCTGATTTTTGATGATAATACCAATGCCATAACATGTACATGCATATACAAGGCATGGAACAACTGCTGCTGTCATTGCTAGCAGACAGTAAGACCATTGTGCCATCATCGTTGTATTATATTGTTCACAATACGATGATAATTGTGAATATGTCATAAATATTGTATAAACCATATAAATCAATAATAAAATTGTCATAACGTTAAACAAGATATGCGCATTTCCTTCTTTTCGATTTTGTTCTTTGTTCATAATTCGTCTCCTTGTTTTATTCTTTTCCATCTAACTGATTTTTTTGTACCCAGTTATCAAATACTTCTTCTGTGATTTTTACATTTGATAATTGATCATACACCTTTCCATCTTTTGCGTAAAAGATACCAGGTGTTGTATCAAAGCCTGGGAAATATTCTTGAATCAGTTTTCTGTTTTCATTTGGTGTTCCACTTTCGTTATCTAACAATACTTCATAAATAATAACATGATGATTTTTTGAATATTCGGAAAATAGTTTATGAAAGTCCTGACAATATCCACAAAGAGACTGTGTAAAAGCTATCACAAATTCGTTTTTATCTTCCATCATCTGTTTCATATCATTCAATGTTATATATGTTATGTACCCTGGAGAATCATCTCTTTCATATCCTGAGCATCCAGTTAATAACATTAAGCATAAAAATATGCTCATCCATCTTTTTTTCATGTCTATCCTCTTTTCATCAAACTATTTTTCGTTTCAAATATTAAATATGGAAAAGGAAGAACCATGCACAAACATAGTTCTTCCTGATTGCCTGATTCAGGCTATATCTTCCTTTACGTTTATGATTGTACGACTTTTTAATGCGAAGTAATTGAAGATACAATTCCTAATTCATACAATGCTTATTCAGTTTCTTCTTTTTTCTTTTTCAGCAGGAATGCAGCGCCAAGTCCAGCAGCCAGCATTGTTCCAGCTAATAAACCAGTATTTGTAGTATCTGATGTATCTACATTTTCATCAGATGTTCCATTGTTACCTGAACCATTGTTACTTGAACCATTATTTCCAGAATTACCGTGAGTGTTATCTCCATTAGGTGTGTCTGGTGTTGGTTTATCAGGTGTATTTGGATTATCCGGAGTGTTTGGATTATCCGGTGTATCTGGATTATCTGGTGTATTGCTGTCTTCTACTTTCTTTAACGCATCTTTTGCTTTATCCAAATCTGCTAATACAGTATCTACTGATTCCTGTGTAGCGTTTAAATCAGCATTCACTTTAATTGCTTTATCTAATGCTTTCTCAAATTCAGACCAAGTAGCAGAAGTATAATCTTTCTTATTCAGATCTTTAGAAGCGTCAATTGCTTTTTGAAGTTCTTTCTTATCTGCCTGTTTTGTTAAGCCTTCGATAGCATCATTTAAACGAGCAAGGACAGCATCTACTTCATCTTGAAGTACTGTTTTGTCATTTAATGCTTTTTCTGCATCTTTTATTGCATTCTGTAAAGCTGTATAAGAAGCAGGTGTATAGTTATCATCTTTAAAATCTTTATATTGATCATATTTTTCCTGTAAAGCACTCTTATCTATAGCTTTTACACCATAGAAGCGAATTTCAGACATAGAAGCATATGCATCTGCGCTATCTCCACCAGCATGAACAATATTTAGTTTTACAAAACGTGCCATTTGTGTGTTGAAAGGCATACGTTTCCACTGATCACGGTTTGTCAGATTCTTTCCATCATTATCAAATGTATAAGTTCCAGCTTTTGTATATGTTTTACCATCTAAACTAACAAGTACTTCAGCTTCAAAAATATCCCCATTTCTACCATTGATACGTGGTAAGAATGTTACATCAGATAATTTATAGATATCACCTAAATCAAATGTTAACCATTGTGGCATGCCAATACTTGAATCATAATTTGAATGCCAATATGTTTCTTCGTTATAATCTAATACATTTGCTGCCAAACCATCTTCTAATTCTTCAGGTGTACATTCACTTGAGAAATCAATGATTGAAACTGATGAATCCTTTGAAGTATTAATTAAATTTCCTTCATTTAATGGTTTTACAACTAAATTTGCAATTGCATTTAGAATATCTGCTGCTGCAGATTCAATCTGTGCTTTTGTATAATCCTGTGTATTTAGTAAATCCGTACCAGCATTTACAGCTGCCTGTAATGCTGCATATGAATCTTCTATATAGGTATCAGCTGTATATTCACGTGCTTTTTCAATTGCTTTTGTTAAAGGTGTAATATTGATACCTTCTTTAACAGTCAATGTATAAGAAGTGCTAATATTCTTATCCGCAGCGGATGTAACTGTAATAACAGTTTCTCCTGCAGCTAATGCATGTACCTTATAAACTGGAAGATTGTTTTCATCTGCTAATGTAATAATGGATGCAACCTCTCCATTAGAGCTACTTACTGTGTAATAAGGATTTGGTTCATTTGGTGTTACCAATGCTTTGATATCACTAATATCCCCAACATAAAGTTCTTTTGCATTGTCATTAGCTTCAATCTTTTCAATTTTAACTGTTTTAATGTAAGAGAATTCCATTTCTTCTAATGTTAACATACGGTTTTCTCTTGGATCATTATTCTCATTTGCTAAACCATTAGAAGTTTTCGCTATGACATCAACACGAATAACATTTTTATCCGCATTCTCTAAAGAAGCATCAAATGAGAATACCTGCTGTTTTTCATCAATAGATACTGTTTCAGATGTGCCATCTTCATAATAGAAAATTGCATCTGCTGATAATAAATATCCATTTCCTTCATTAGAATTATAAACTTTTACATTATTTAAAGGCTTAGCCTCTTTCAATGTAAAGTGGAATGTTGTTGGCAATTTAACTTCAGGTGCTAAAACATTTTTACCTGTATCCCAAACAAATTCAAATTGTCTTCCTGATTTCTTACCATCAAATAACAGATCATAACTTTCCTGAGATCCACCATTAATGATTTTTTCAACATTAGTTCCTTCTTTATCCTCAGTTAACACATCATTTGTCATCGTGATATCAAATTCTTCACGACCATATTCTGCTGCTGTGCTTACTAGTGGAATTTCTGGAATTGTAATATCGTTTTTAATTGCTGATTCAATATAACTATAATCAGGTCCAATCAACGTAACTGTGCTCAAATCAATGACATCTGCTACATTACAATCTGCTTTGGCTTTTACAGTAATTGTCGCAATACTTCCTTCACCACTAAACAATTTCTTATCTCCACGATTGACAAATGCTAAATCAACATATGCTGTATCATCATATCTTTGTTGAGAAGAAAGGTTTTCCATTTGTGCTACAAATGGAGTAGCTTGGATATCATTTTTACTAATTTCTAGCTTATTAGGATCATAATTAATAACCTGTCCAAAAGCATTTAAGTTATTTACATCAGTAGCATATACATCTATTGTAAATGTTTCTCCTGCCTTAACCGTGTTTTTGCTAGGAAGTAATAATGCATTACCTGCAACAGAACCAGATTTTTTAGTTCCACCATCAAGTTTGAACATTGTAAATGCATAATCATATACATCATATACACCATTCATATTGATATCTAAGCCATAATTTGCTACCTGGTTTTCAAATGTTTTATCTTTATTTGAAATACCTAGATAACTTCTTAAGTTTTGATAATCTGCATCATCTGGTGTATCTTTACCTTGTTGCGCAATACTTCCGATTGCAAATCCATTAGTATTTTCAACTTTATAAACTTTTATTTCACTTGCAGCGAAGAAGTTTCCAACAGATTCTCTAGGAATAAATTTAATATAACGAGCTGTAGTTTTTAAAGGAATTTCCTTCATATCTGCACTACGTTCCCAAGTAAAGCTCTTAGCATCACTCCAGTTTTTACCATCAAGACTTGTATATACATCCATTTTTGTCACGGTGCCATTACTAGCATCATCACGTGGATAATATTCTACTTTATCTAACTGATAGCCTTTTCCATAATCAACAGTTAATGCTTGTCCAATAGAGTTTCCATCTGAATGGAAGCCTCCATCACCTGATTGGAAGAAATTATCAAATGCTAAATCTGGAGTATGAGATCCATAAATATCGCCTTCCCATGTAATATTTTCTGGTGTAGGTGTATCTTTCCATGGATCTTCTAATGATATAGATTCATATTCTTTACTCCATTCAGAATATCCCTTGATATTTCTTGAACGTACACGATAAGTATGTGTAGAATGATATGGTAAATCTTCATGAGTGAAAGTTGTATTATTTCCAATATTGTAAATAATACCATCTGCTTCTACATCATAACTTGTTGCATCTTCTACTTCATCCCATGTTAATGTAATGCTTGTTGGTGTCTTTGTTTCTTCTGCAGCCGTTAAGTTTGCAGGTGTACTCAGATCTTTATTTAAAGTTTCTTCACCTAAATCAGCATCATTTTTAAAGCCTTCGATCACCAATGTCTGTGCTTGTTCATTAACATTTGTCTTTGTAAATGATACATATAATTTTGGAGTTGTAATGATTGCTGTATCTTTAAATCCTTCATCATCTTTTGCATATTTGTTCAAATTTGGAGATTCATCATAGAACCATACAGCCTCATTGTTTTTTGCTGCTTTTTCAAATGCTTCATAAGAAGTTACTTCTTTTGCATTAATATCTGTAGAACCATTTATAGCAGTAACCTTAGAAGGTTTTTCAGATACATTTACAACAAATGTAGAATGTCTGTTTGCATCATATCCCTGATAGCCACCTTCAGATTTGTTTGCGGTCAATGTTGCTGTTGTACCTTTTACACTTGAAGTATAATGTGTCTTCACATTACTACCATAATCAACTGTTCCATCACTGTTCTGTGTCATAGAAATTCCATCGTCTTCAATTGCATCGTAAGAAGAATCTTGATAAGGATAGAATTCAACTATTCTTCTTGATTTATCCAGACCTTCTGTATTTGTCTTAGAAATTGCAGATGGATTGTTGTGATTTTCATACATTGGAATAATAGAACCATTCTTTACAAATAAAGGAAGTTTCCATAATGGTGCATCAAAGTTGTTAATAACCTGTCCACCACGATACTGTTCACCTGTAAAGTAGTCAATCCATGTATCAGCTGTAGATGGAAGATAGATATTATTTCTGATATCATTTCCCTGATCATCTGCATTTGTATCCTGATAAATAGGCGCAACTAAGAAATTATCTCCATACATATACTGATACTGTGTTGCTGTACCTAATGTATAAGCATTTTCTTCTTCTAAGAACATTGCACGGATCATTGGAAGTCCATCAACTGCTTTATGTGCTTCTGTATATAGATATGGCATTAACTGTGCCTTCAATTTCAAATACATACGGTTAATACCTGTATAAGGATCACCATTATAATATGGTTTTTTAGCTAGAGATCCCCAGCCATCCATATCTAACATAACAGATGTAAATGTTTTCCATTCATAATCTCTTGTAGAAGTAATTGAATCTCCAGAGAAGATACCATCCATATCACTTGCTACGTTAGGATTACCTGACAAACTCTGTCCAATATATGTAGGGATATGGAAACGAATATATTCCCATTGACCACCATACTGGTCACCAGTCCACATACTTGTATAACGCTGTGAACCAGCCCATCCATCTAATGAAACCAACATAGGACGTGTGTTTGTTTTTGCTAAGACATCATATCCAGTTTTCACTGAGTTTAAGGCCATAGAATAACCTTCGCCAACCCATGCTACGTCTGTCTTTAATGCTCTTACGCCTCCAGTGTTTACTTCTTTATTAAAATCACGTAAAGTCTGGAATCCCTGATACATTCCATCTAATTCAGAATCTTCTGGATTTAAAGCTGCCTGTGTCCATAGACCAACTTGGATACCATGTTGATTTGCAAAATCAGTAAAATCCTTTAAATTGTTCACATTCGCATCAACAGCCTGCGTAGCACGTGTCCAATCGTTATTTGCTTTTTCTTCATCTGTTCTTTCCTCGTGGTAACCATTTTGACCATAGCCACAGCCATAACCATCATTTGGCAAGAACCAGCCTAATGGCATATCATTTGCTTCATGGCCTTCAATAACAGCCTGTGCTGTAAATTTCTTTGTACTATCATCAATTACACCTTTAAAATTATCAATCAATGTTGATGGAGGTGTATTATTCAATGACTCTACTTTTGTACCTTCTGGTATAACATAATCATAGGACTGTCCTAATTCTTCATACCATTTTCCATCTTCCAGCTTCCATTCTTTTCCACCTTCTTGCCAACCATCACGATTGTAGCAATTTAGATGAGCTAAATAATAACCATATTCAGGTAATAATACTGGGTTACCAGTTACTTCATAATACTCATTTAAAATATTATTGGCAGTCGTAGAAATATCACTACTGTCACTTATAAAGTAATATGCATCAAATTCATTTTCATCATGACTTGTTGTGATATTCGCACTATCTGATTTAGCAAAATCATATTTACCTTCTTTAAAAGTATTACGTAATACACCATAACCTTTATTTGACCAGTAGAATGGATTTGGAGATGAAACTTGTCCATCCGTCCATCCACCTTCATTTTTTATATTAATTGATTTTCCTTTATGTGAAAAACGTCCGTTCTGAGTACCTCCACCATAGAAATATTCATCATCAGATGTTGCTAATGTCTGTGTCGTTGATCCTGAACCAATAGAAAGTGGCTTGCTTTCTTTGAATACAATTGTTCCATCTGTACGTTTTGCTGACATCATACCTGTAGTTTTATCAAATTCAATTATCGTATTACCTGCACTTAATTGAATGAATCCATTTTCATCGTTTAACGAAGCTTCAGGCTTAGAATAATCATCAGATTCATCAGATTTTGTCTGTATTGTTGCTTTATGAGATTTACTATTAGGTGTTGCATATTGTTCAAATTTACCACTTGGATCAACATTGAAACGGAAAATCCCATTCTCTAGAAATGTAACTCTTCCTTTATATCCATTTTGGTATGTAATTTCAACAATATTCTTTTCTACTTTTTTAACATCAATAATAGAACCTAGTTGTGTTTCTGCGTCTTCTGCTGCGTGTACCTGTACTAGCGGTGTTGCATATCCATAAATACCCGTTAAGGACATGACAGTCGCCAAAGATACTGGACCAATTTTCTTTAGAATCGCTTTATTTTTCATGTTCCCTCCAAAATTTCTTTATCTTTTTTCACAATTAAATCAAACAAAATTTTAGCTTTTCATCGCCTGCCTTTCTTATTAATTAATCATCGTTTGTGTGTCATAATGTATACTATTTTATATATACTAAAGAAAGTCTTAAACCCTTCTTTTTTCAGTATAAAGGCATAAAAAAAGACTGATTTTCATCTGAAATCAGCCGTCTCATATAGTATACTATTTTAAACACTTTTGATGATCTGCAAAAATCCTCATCACTATCAGAATATCCTTTTTCCTTTCTGACATATACATTTTAATGTGGATACGGTTACATGTAAACCCTTTCCGTTTGTATTTTTCATTTTTATTTTTACACTTTTTAGTATTATTGCTTTTTTCTGCAACATAATATATCGATTATTTGAAGATATCCTGATTTACCACAGTTATCCATCATATATAATCATTTTTTGTGTACAAAAAAACATCTTTCATCAATACGAAAGATGTTTTTTAAAATTAAGCTACTTCTTTTTCAAGTTTTTCAATACCGTAAGCAATACGTTTTAATGTTTCTTCTTTACCTAGGATATGTGCTATTTCGATTGCACCACCAGGTGTGAACTGTTTACCAGTAATGGCAGTACGTACTGGCCATAATACCTGACCATTCTTCATGCCTAAGGTTGCTGGAAGGGCTAATAAGATTTCATGAATCTTTTCTTCACTAGACCAATCCTGAAGCTCTTCTAATACTTTTGTGGCTTCTTTTAATGCTGTTAATGCGATTTCGTATGTTGTTTTCATCTTTTTGTGAATATACATTGCATTATCATATTCAGGAAGCTCATCTATAAAGTCGATTGCTTCTGGAATTGTTGTTAATACATCTGTACGAGGCTGTAAGATTTTCGCAACAGAACGCAAATCTACATTTTTATGTACACCTTCTTCGATATAAGGTTTTGCTGTTTCAAAGAATTCTTCCTCAGACATGGCACGTAAATACATACCATTCATCCATGTCAGTTTATCAATGTCAAAGATTGCTGGTGATTTACTGATACGTTTGATATCAAATACTTTGATTAGTTCCTCTAATGTATAGATTTCCTGTTCTGTTTCAGGTGACCATCCAAGTAATGCAATGTAGTTTAAGATTGCCTGTGGCAGATATCCTTTTTTCACAAGATCCTGGAAACTTGCATCTCCATTACGTTTACTTAATTTATGCTGTTCATCCTTCATAACAGGTGGAACGTGTACATAAGTAGGAATATCCCATCCATATGCCTGATAAATCAGGTTATATTTTGGTGTAGATGATAAGTATTCGTTACCACGTACAACATGTGTAATATTCATTTGGTGATCATCAATAATATTGGCGAAGTTATAAGTTGGATAGCCATCAGATTTTAATAATACAGATTCATCAAGAATGCTGTTATCTACTTCGATTCTTCCATAAACTTCATCATCAAAATAAGTTTCTCCACCATGTTTAATAGTCTGTCTTACAACATATTTTTCACCTTTTGCGATACGTTCTCTTGCTTCCTCTACACTGATGTGTTTACAAGGGTCATCGTATTTAAATGAAATACCTAAGCTTTCTGCTTCTTTTCTTTGTCTTTCAATTTCTTCTTCCCCACAGAAACAATAGTGGGCACCACCTAAATCAACCAATTCATCTGCGTATTTTTTATACATTGGCAAACGCTCAGATTGTACATATGGTCCAAAGTCACCACCAATGTCTGGTCCTTCATCGTGTGTTAATCCGACTTCTTTCATCGTATCATAAATAATATCTACAGCACCTTCTACCAAACGTTCCTGGTCAGTGTCTTCAATACGTAAAATGAAGTCGCCTCCCTCATGTTTTGCGATCAGATATTCAAACAGCGCTGTTCTTAAGTTTCCTATATGCATATAGCCTGTTGGACTAGGTGCAAATCTTGTTCTTACCTTTTTCATATCGTCATCCTTTCAATTTTGCATATCTATCATACCTTAAACCCTCTTGTTTCGCAAGGCAGAATGCGTTTTTTCGACGTATTTCAGCGTAAAAAAAGCAGGTTTTCCTCTATATTGTAAAAGGAAAAGCCCTGCTGATTTGCTTCTATTCTTCAATACCTAATTCACGCTCTAAATATTCATCATAGCTCATACGACGATCGATGATGCCATCTTCTGTAATTTCGATAATACGATTGGCAATTGTCTGGATAAACTGGTGGTCATGGGATGTAAAAATCATTTCTCCCTTAAAGCTTACCAGTCCATTATTCAAGGCCTGAATACTTTCCAAATCAAGATGATTGGTTGGATCATCCAACAGCAACAGGTTTGGTGCTTCCAGCATACTTTTCGATAACATACAGCGTGCACGTTCTCCTCCGGATAATACATTTACCGGCTTTAATGCTTCCTCTCCACTAAACAGCATTCTTCCAAGGAATCCTCTAATATATGCCATATCTTCAATATTCGTATACTGACTTAACCAGTCACAGATACTTTGCTCACCTTCAAAATATTCTGTATTATCATCCGGGATATAGGATGGTGTGATCGTCTGTCCGATTTCAATACTTCCTTCATCTGGTTTTACAACGCCTGCGATAATCTTCAACAACAATGATGTTTGTAAAGGATTTCCAATCAATGCGACTTTATCCCCTTTCATCATGGAAAAGCTGATGTTATGTAACAGCTCGTTGCCTTCTACACTTTTACCGATATTTTCTAAAAACAGAATAGATTTCCCTGATTCTCTTTCTGATTTAAAATCAATGAAGGGATATTTTCTGGTAGATGGCTGTAAATCATCCAATACGATCTTATCCAGAATCTTTTTACGTGATGTTGCCTGTTTACTCTTGGCAGCATTTGCTGAGAATCTTGCGATAAAGGCTTCCAGTTCTTTGATTTTATCTTCTTTCTTTTTATTCGCATCTTTTAACTGTTTACTTAATAACTGGCTAGATTCATACCAGAAGTCATAGTTTCCAGTAAAGATTTTGATTTTTCCATAATCCACATCAGCGATATGGGTACATACTTTATTCAAAAAATGACGGTCATGGGATACGACAATGACAGTACTTTCATAATTGATTAGAAAGTTTTCTAACCAAGCGACTGCTTTTAAATCTAAACCATTGGTCGGCTCATCTAATAATAATGTTGTTGGTTTTCCAAACAACGCCTGTGCCAATAATACTTTCACTTTCTGTGCAGGTGTAATATCCTTCATTAAGGATGTATGCAAATCTACTGGAATATCTAGTCCTGATAGTAACATAGCAGCATCACTTTCCGCATTCCAGCCATCCATATCCGCAAATGCTTCTTCCAATTCTCCGGCACGCTGTCCATCTTCCTCTGTAAATTCGCCTTCCTTTGTATATAAGGCTTCTTTTTCCTTCATGATTTGATACAGCTTTTCATTTCCCATCAATACAGTTTCCAATACGGGATATTCATCAAACTGAAAGTGGTCCTGTTTTAAGGTATACAGCGTATCATGTGGTCCCATGTATACATCTCCGGTATCCGGTGCCAGTTCGCCTGCCAGTACCTTTAAAAATGTGGATTTACCAGCACCATTGGCACCAATCAATCCATAGCAGTTTCCATCTGTGAATTTCAGATTTACATCTTTATATAATGTTCTAGCGCCAAAACGAACGCTTAGATTGTTTGTTCCTATCATTTTCTTTACCTCCAAAGTCACATGTTGCATTATAACATTTCATAGATAGAAATACAAACAACATTTGTAGAATACGAAAAAAACCGCTTTTTCCACACTTTTTTACATGGATCAAGCAGTTTTTCCTCACAATCCTTTGATGATATGATACATTTCTACATAAACTTGTTCGCGTTCTTCCTCCAATAGATTTTCTAATTGATGTTGGACATCTTCATGTTCCGATATGAAATCTACCAATACATCAGAATAGCTGGTTCCTTTTAACATCTGAAACTCTTTTAATACAGTTTGAAAGCTTTTAGGAGCCGCATACAAACGACCGAAGGTATCTGTGGCAGCATCTAAACTATCACATATCCTGATAAGATCAATTAATATACGCTGTGGGGATGCTGTATTATCAAATTCTTTTGGATATCCAAATGTTCCATCAAAACTTTTATGATGCCCAATAGCAATATCATGGTAGATGGATAAGGAGGGAATATCTGATAGTATAGTCGAGCTGCTGTTCGGATGGAATTTAATTGTTTCATATTCAATATCAATCAATCGACGATACTGCATATTAATCACCTGTGTACAAAGCAGTTTTCCTACATCATGTACAAGTGATGCTTTTGATACAAAGGAAAGCAGTTCTTCTTTATTTGTTTTCACTTCTTTAATTGTTGAAAAAAGCTTGGCATCTACTAATATATGAGGCTGTTTATCAATGATACACTGCATGATCAGATTTGCACTTCTTCCTACCATCAAGGAATGAATCGCTGTCTGCAGCTGACGAAAGACTGTTATATTCAATAATGATTTAAAGATATCATCTACATCATCCATATATTTCATCAATGGCACAATATAATGATAGATGGTCTGATTAATCTGCTGTGCCATCCCTTTACTGTATGGCTGTTTTAATAAATATTCAAGATAGTCATTCCAACATTGCATCGTGGATTTTACACTCTCTGGATCTTCTTCCCCAAGGGTTTGTAAAGCAAGTGAGAAAGCCTCCATGGTTTCCATCAGCTGTTTGATATCTAATTGCTCCTCTACCTGATGGCTTGCGTTCAGATTACGGATACCATCCATAAATATTTCCACAAGTTCTTCACTGGTATAATTAGTTTCAAAACGATGTGCCATATAAAAACATATCAGATTTTCAACCTGTCCATTGATATCAATATCTTCTTGTAGATATACCAATTCTTCTGCGATATTTTTCACAATTTCCATTTGATCTTTACGCAGAGTTTGTTTATGTAATCGAAAGGATATCTCCGCAAACCTGCGTTTGACGTTTAAAATCATATATGGAACAATTTGATTTAATGGCTGATTCATATCCGCTTCCTTCATGAACCGTTCCATCATTTCAATTGATTCTAAATAATCAGGATACAGTACCTGATCAAATACATCTTTAAAGTCATCACCAATGACCAGATTGGTATAACGTACATAATTTAAAATATCATATATCGATAATCCCATGCTTTTATCTTCTTCGCTCAGTTCATCATAATGTTTGATATATAGCGCTCTTAATTCTTTACAAAGGGATATACAGATATCATGAAAATGTGCTTCATCCAGATAGGTGTAACAATATAGTAAAACAGCCTTACACTTCATGATTGCGATTTCATCATTTTTTGTTTCATAATATGTCTGTAAAGACTGAGCAATCGCATAGATTGCTTCTACATCTTCCATTCTGGACCAGTAACGATAGATATACGCTAATAATGAATCTGCGACTTCCTCTGTCCAGTTTTCCGGCTGATTTACAAAATAATGAATATGTTGTTGTTTAAATTGATCATTTTTCAGATACAGCGCTCTGATTTCATTAGATTGTCGCTTAAAATCCTCAATCCATTCATCACAGCTTAAACTGGTATTCATGAGGGTATGTGTTTTATCATCAATTTCGATTATTTTTGTGAAATACACTTGAAAAGCATCAAACCAGGCTTCTCTTGTTGTAAATCCATGCTTAATTTCTTCCATATGCGCCCTCTTTTTTCTCTATCTTATATTTTAACATAGTTTACTTCAAAAGTGTAAAACTTATGATGATTATAAGACATTTGTATGCTTTTCCATATAAAATCACAGAGATGAAAAAAACACAAGACCTTTTATATCTTATGTTTTCTTTTGCCTAATCGTTGGGTTTGATTAGTTTCAATAATGTTTTGACCGCATCCATTGGAAAATCCGGATCTTTGATTTTCAAGAAAGATCCTAACATTGCATGTGTTTGATGGCTTTGTGGAAGCATATAGCCTGCTTCCCGATATAAATCTTCACTCATAAAACGATTAGATTTTTTTAAAGCCAAAGCAAACTGTTTTGTCATGGCATCATCACTAGTTTTCCACAGATAATCCAGGATGGCTTCCTGTTTAACTTTATGATTAATCAACGCATACAGGGCATCCACAACGTTTTGATCTTTCTTTTGTTGAGGTGCATATTTTTCTGGCACCATAGAAATCGCATGGGATGGGCAGGCATTTGCACAAAGGCCGCAACCGATACATTTCTCCCAGTCAATCTGTCCATTCTCTGTATCTGACGCTCCTGTCGGACAAACATATAAACATAAACAATCTTTTGTACATAGACGTATGGTTCTTACCGCAAACATATCATTCAGCTCCTTTCTACTTTCTGAAGCTTAAAACTTGGAACTTTACAAATCGGACAAATATCTGGAGGTGTATCCCCTATGTAAATGAATCCACAGATTTCACATACATACACACTGGTATTTTCCAGCATCGCTCCTTTTTCATTTTCATATCGCTCAATTAATGATGCTTGTAGACGTGTTACCTTTTCACTCCATGTTAAAACACGTTTTGCTCCACGATCATTTGCTTCTATTGCCATTTGATTTGCAATCGGATATAACGAATTCATATCTTCTTTCAAGAGTACCGATAACGCTGCCATATTGCCTGCAACAGCTGTTGCTTTACTTTCAAAATAAACAGAAAGTTCATGAAAAAGCTTTGCTTCTTCATTTAAACACTGCTTTTCACAGCCTTTTTCAAGATTTGAACAAAGGGCACTCAATGATAACACATCCCAATTTTCATAATCCATTGTCACCTCTTTGTTTACCTTTGTTGATTCGATTGTTTCTTCTTTAAGTTCAAATGCAGATTTTGGTGCACCACAGATAGGACATACCCAATCATCAGGCAAATCCTTCCATAACGTACCCGCAGCAATATTGCTTTGTGGACTTCCAGCAGCTTCATCATAAATATAGCCACATATTGTACAAATATATTTCATATGGAAATCCTCCTTTCATGTAAACGTTAACATTTACCTATCTTCAATATAACAGATTCCCATGTCCTTGTCACGTTATATTATTAATTATTTAATTCACAATATTTTAAATGCTTTTATATAGATTTTAATATATCATTTTATGCATTATACATCATTACTTTATTGAAAATAATGATGCACCATCTTCGGACATCCAAGTCCCCCCAGCCAAACGCATATACACAAAAAAACGAACTATATAATCATAGTTCGTAAGTTTTCATATGGCTGGGGTACTTGGATTCGAACCAAGGAAATGCCAGATTCAGAGTCTGGTGCCTTACCGCTTGGCTATACCCCAATTTCGGCAACACGTATATTCTACTTATTTTCACTATATTTGTCAATAGGAAATTTCAATTTTTTTATAATTTTGTCAAAACTTATTTTTCCTATGAAAAGTGCTTAAAGTAAACATAAAAATCTGATACAATACAAACAAATAGAAGGGTGGTATCCTATGTATATTAAAGAAAGCGAAATTCAAAGGATTTTTAATGATCGAAACTGGGCAGTCGCAAAAGCTTATCAGCGTAAAGATGTCATTGAACATTTAGATATCGAAGAGAATCAAATGCGTGAATGGTACGAAGTGAGTGCTGATGTAGAAGTGTTCACTTACAATAATCATGTAGAGCTTATTTTATCAAAAACAGGCGATATCATCTCCTTCTCATGTGAATGCCGTTATTGTGAAGATGAAGTGGCTTGTGGACATATTGGTGTCGTTTTATTATTTCTGCATGATCTGAAACCAACTGGTTATCCTTATCATTATGATGCCAGTATCAAACGTGAAGATGAATTAAAAAACTGGATGTTACAGCGCCAGCTGGAACAATCCAAGAGCTTCTTAAATGCCTATAAACGAATCAGCGACAGTGAATTTCAGGCAAATCTAATCGCAAATAAAATCCGTTTGATTGCCTATCTGAATCATGAATACCAAAGCCTTCATGTGACGTTCAAAGTTGGTAATGATAAATTTTATGTAGTAAAAAATATTCTTACCTTCTTAGAAGCAGTTGAACATCGCAGTCAAGTATATTATGGAAAAAGCTTAAGCTTTGTTCACCATCCCGATGCTTTTGATGATACGACAAAACAAATGATTAATTTCCTTATGAAATACCGTCAGGAACATATCAGTGAACTTGAATATGGTTATCTTGATAAACGCAGTATCACATTAGACAAGCGAAGTTTAGATGACTTCTATGATTTCTTTAGTGAAGAAGGAGCTTGTAGTATTGACTGTAATTTTGCATATGATGAAATTGAAACGATTCCCCTCCATATCCAAAAAGATAGTATTGGCTATGTCATTACCACATCATTAGATTTAGATACTCTCTATGAAGGAAAAGCTTATTGGTATTGTTTCAAGGATAAATGTTTATCCCGCTTCATAAAAGAAATCCATGATACCTGTACCTACCTTTTACAGCAGTTACACAAAGACAGGCAAATTGTAATTGCCCATCAGGATATGCATGAATTTTGTCAGTATGTTTATTCCCAGATAGAAGATTATGTAGAATTAAGCGGGGATCCTATTGATGAATTTATGGATGATGAACCAGATTTAAGCTGTTATATCGATATGGAAGATAATGGCGATATCAGTGTTCAAATCTATGCAATGAAAAACGGTTTAAAACAATCCATCTTTGATCAGGAGGGACATGCGGGTTTACGCATAGAACGTGCCATCATGTTAATAAAAAACTATGCGGATGTGATTGACTATGATGCAAAAACTGCATATATCGCCAATGACTCTCATCAAATCATGAGCTTTTTAAAGGATGGACTCGCTTATTTAGATAGTTTCTGTGATGTATTTGTCAGTGATGCCATCAAGCAGTTAAACAGTCCCAAACCAGTGAATTTCAAAGTTGGTGTACGAATGGAAAACAACCTGCTTCAGGTTGATGTAAAATCTGTGAATATTCCTCAGGATGAAATCTATGCTGTATTAAAAAGTTATCGCAAAAAGAAAAAATATCATCGTTTGAAAAATGGTGATTTGATTTATCTAGAACAGGAAAGCATTCAGGAAATAGATGATATGATGCAGGATTTGCATGTTAGTGCAACTGATTTTGCGAATGGTTCTATTCAATTACCTGTTTATCACAGCTTTGAAGTAGATGATTTAAGCAATAATATCCAACATGCGCAAATGAAACGCAGTAAAAACTTTGAAGATACACTACATCGCTTACGTCATATCAAACATGATTCTTTCAAATTACCGGATGGATATGAAAACATATTGCGAGATTATCAGGTGTTTGGATATCAATGGTTAAAAACCATGAGTGCTTATGGCTTTGGGGCGATCTTAGCTGATGACATGGGACTTGGAAAAACAGTACAGATGATCGCAGTATTAGAAGATGAAAAGCTACAGAATCCAGACAGCATTTCTTTAATTGTCACACCAGCTTCCCTAATCTTTAACTGGCAGGATGAAATCCATAAATTTTCCAACAACCTGCATTGTTTATGTATACATGGCAGCGTAGCACAACGTCAAAATAAAATCTTGTCTATGAGTGAATATGATGTCATAGTTACCAGCTATGATTATCTTAGAAGAGATCATGAATATTATGAAAAACATGTCTTTAACTATATCATTTTAGATGAAGCGCAATATATCAAAAATCATACAACTAAAAATGCCAGTGTGGTAAAAGCATTAAAAGGAAATCATCGTTTTGCGATGACAGGTACACCTATTGAAAACTCACTTGCGGAACTATGGAGTATTTTTGATTTCCTGATGCCGGGTTATCTATATAACTATAATTTCTTCCGTAAATTTTATGAGAAAGAAGTTGTAAAGTTCCAAAATAAAGAAGTGATTGCGAAATTAAAACGTATGGTAGAACCATTTATATTACGAAGATTGAAAAAAGATGTATTAAAAGAACTACCAGATAAAATTGAACGTGTACAATATCTGGAATTCAATGAAGAAGAAGAAAAACTGTATATGGCAAACCTTGTGCAAATCAATAAAGAGTTACAGGCAAAACTGCATGTGGAAGTTTTTGATAAGTTTCAGATTCTAGCAATGATGACACGGCTTCGTCAAATCTGTTGTGATCCAAGGCTGTTATATGAGAATATTGATACGGTTTCCAGCAAAATCGAAGGTTGTATGGAATTGATACAATCCGCAAAAGCTACGGATAAAAAAGTATTGGTTTTCTCCAGTTTTACCTCTTTATTAGAATTGCTGGAAAAGGAATTTTATAAAGAAGATATTTCTTATGTAAAACTAACTGGTGAAACAAGCAAGGAAAAACGACGGAAATATGTTCAAATATTCCAGGATAAACAAGTGGATGTCTTTTTAATATCCTTAAAGGCTGGTGGAACCGGACTAAATCTTACTTCTGCGGAAGTCGTGATTCATGTGGATCCATGGTGGAATATGTCTGCGCAAAATCAAGCAACAGATCGTGCATATCGTATTGGTCAAACAGAAAATGTACAAGTTTATAAAATGATTATGAAAAACAGTATTGAAGAAAAAATCCTGAAGCTGCAGGAAATGAAAAAAGATTTAAGTGATACCTTTACACAAGGTAGTGAAGGCAGTATCACTTCCATGAATCAGGAAGAAATTTTGTCATTATTTCAATAAAAACTGCGAATGATTTATTCGCAGTTTTTCATTTACTCTTGTTTATTATTCCACAACATATCTGCCACAGGTGCCCAGTTTGCGGCATAGTTTTTACACTTTCCACATAAATGATCTACTGGTTCTTCTGACAATAAATCTGTAGAATGAGCACCAGTCGCATGTACCATAGCCATTAATTTTTCTGGATTCTCCAACATTGGACATGGTCTTAAATGATTCTGGTTAAATGGCTGTCCCTTCTTATATGCCATGAATAATGGGGAACAAAGTGCTTCTAATAATGTTTTTTCTCTTATATTAGAATCCGAATAATGGATGAAAGCACATGGCTCTACATCGCCGTTTGGATTGATATGCAAATAGTTACGACCACCTGCAATACATCCGCCAACATATTCTCCATCGTTTTGAAAATCAATGGTAAATATTGGTTTATTCCCACGAAAATGCCGAATACTGTGATACATTTTTTCTCTTTGCGGTGGTGTACATAACAAATCTAATACTGCATCATTGCCAATTGGCATGTAATGGAAAAACCATGCGAATTTAGCCCCAAAATCAACCAGGGAATCTATAAATTCCTCACTACTGATAGAATTGACATTCATACTTGTGTAACAGCAGGATGCCCCAAAAGGCAGTCGTTTTGCCTTTAGGATATGCATTGCTTTTACAACCTTTTGATAAGTACCTTTTCCTCTTCGATGATCCGTTGCCGTTTCATCTCCCTCAATACTAATTGCGGGAATGAAATTTTTAACCTGCAGCATCTCATCCGCAAATGCTTCATCTATCAATGTTCCATTCGTAAATGCTAAAAATACACAATCCGGATGCCGTCTACATAGTTCAATTAAATCATGTTTTCTTACCATTGGTTCTCCACCGGTATATAAATACATATATACACCCAATTGTTTTCCCTGTGTAATGATATCGTCTAATTCTTCTAATGACAGACTTAACTGTTTTCCATATTCACTTGCCCAACAGCCAATACATTTTAAATTACATGCACTGGTAGGATCTAACAAGATCGCCCATGGAACATTACAGTGGTATTTCTTAACAACTTCCTGTTTTTGTTTATCACTGATAATGACAGAATTGATCACAAAGTTTTCAAACATCGTTTTTCTGACCTCTGTATCAATATCGGTATACAGACTCTTTACCAGTTTCACCCAGTTGTTATCAGGATCAGCAAGTGCTTTTCTTGCGGTCTTTAACTGCTTTGTAATGCTTCCCTCTGTATCAAAATGATCCAGCCAGTCCAAAATCTTAACCATATTTTTATCTGGGTCTTTCTCAACATACTGAATCATTTTCTTCACTGCCATCGCAGTTGCTTTATCTTTGATTGAGATCATATATATTACCTCCTTGCAAAAAGTGCACAGATATGACTTTCTCTCTATGATATAATCTTTGACAAATGGATTACACGTATATCATATTCTTATTATTTTGACTTTTAAACAAAGGATAATCAATATTTTATATATAATCTATACAATTATATCAAAATGTCTAAACTATAAAAAAAAGATAAGATTTATTCATCTTATCTCTTCTTTGTTTATTTTTTGATTTCTTTATACAAATCAACGAATTCTCTACTCAGAATACCAAATGCTTCCGCACTCATCAGCTGATCTTCTGCGTGAGTCAACAACAATGTCATCGTTGTCGCTTCTCCACTTGCTTCCTGCTGAATAAGTTTCCCATGGGCCGCATGTCCTTCTGTAAAGGATGCTTCTCCTTCTTTGATCAATTCTTCTGCTTTTTCAAAGTCACCAGCTTTTGCTGCCTGAATTGCTTCAATGTAAAGACTTCTTGCATTTCCTACTGTAGAAATGATTTGAAAACAAATTAATTCAATACCTTCCATAATTAATCTCCCAGTGTTTTCTTAACGGTAGCGATAACTTTCTTGCCGTCCATCATTCCATAAGCAGCCATGTCGATTGATTCTACAGGGATGTCAGGGAATTTTTCCTTAACGCTCTTTAATTGGAAACGAACCTGTGGTCCAAGTAAGATGATATCAGCACCTTTACCAGCTGTATCAACTTCGCCGATAGGGTATGCAGCAATATCTGTTTCGTAGTTGTCAGCAGCTGCAGCTTCCTGCATCTTCTTTACCAACATACTTGTAGACATACCAGCAGCACATACCAAAACAATTTTTCTCATTTTCTTTTACCTCTTTTCTTTAAGAACAATGTTATTTTACCACTTTTTTAGTATTCTTGTCTATTTACTTTTGTATTTTTCTAAAACTTTTGCAAGCGTTTTACTTTTTATCTTTATTTCCCAGGTAATTTTTTACAAATGCGATTACTGCCTGCCCATTTCCCTGCTTGAAATCCTGTGCATCTATACAGGAAACTTCTTTTTCAGGAAACAGACTCTTGATTTTTGAAAGGTTAAAGCGTACCTGTGGTGTCAGTAAAATGACATCCGCATCCTTTCCTGTTAAAGATGCCTCACTCAATGCACTGACCGAAATCGTATAATCCAGTTGCTCTTCTTCAATCTGTTGAAGCATACGCTTTTTCAACACATCCACAGATACGCCAAAACAACATAACAATAATATCTTCATATTATCCCTGTATGATTATCAGTGCATCTTCATCGAATGGATGCATTTCAATCACACTTTGTCCTTTCTCAATACATACCTCAGGAATCGTGATATTTTTATGCTTCATATCCAGGATATAAACTTCTTTATCCTGCAAATCTAAGTTGATACGAAGTGCAATATTGCTAGGTAAATAGATTAAGAAACATGCTTCATCTGTTGTTTTTGCGCAACGAATCTCTTCATTTTGTTTTGTAAGAAGCTCACATGGTATCAGTTCATTGATTTTTAAGCTATGCAGGATATGGGAAATAAAGCCATAATCCCATGCACCAGGAAACTGAATTGCTTCATTCCATGGTTTTGGTGTCGCAAATCCCTCTCCTGTACCAGTTCCAAATTTTGCACCAGTTTTATGCCAGGAATAGATCCCTGCCGCACCATACGTAATGCCAGCACAGGCACCGGATAAAATACTTTGCCATGCCGCTTTTCTTACATCGTATTGTGACCATCTACCATAAAGTCCTCCAGAGCTTCCCATCTGTTCGTAACATGGTTCACTGTTGAAAATCGGTTTTATTGGATATTCATGATAGAAGATCTGTGCCAGCTGATATGGCATTCCTTTATTTTCAGGCAATGCATTATGTCCGGATTGATACATATAAAAGTCCATCAGATCGATAAAGCATGCGGGAATCTTTGAAAAACGTCCTTTGATATGCATAGAGAACAGGCAATCTTTGGCTTTTTCCTTAAGTAATGTAAAAGCTTTATGATAATAAGAAATACATTGCTCACTTGGAAAATCACTATCTCCACTGATGATATACATTGGATGTAAATCAGAGAAGGTATCATGTACGATATCGATATAAGAATCAATGAAATCATACGGCATGGTATTGGCATCATTCATACGATTTGCCCATGTATCCGGAATATAATTACACCATAATACCACAAGTGCTAATTCAAATCCCTGTTGTTTCGCCTGTTCACACATTGCTCTTGCACGTGTAAAATACGCTTGATTCCATGTGGTAAACGCAAAAGTTTTTTTATCTTCTGTAGGTAAAGGATAGTAATGGTATGGTGTTTCACTAGCATCCCATTGTGGCAGGATATTGATTTGAATCGTATTAAAGCCCTGCTGTTTTCGACGTTTTAAATAATATGTCCATTCTTCATCACTAATATTTGTAAAAGCACTCCAGCAGGTATCTGCCAGATAAAAGAATGGTTTTCCGTCTTTTTCAAATGTTCGTTTGTTTTCACTGATTCTTAACATCGTTTATTCACCTCTTATGATTGACTTGATTCTTTCTTCACTTGAATCATATACATCTGCCTGTAAGCCATTCAGATACTTACAAGCTTCATATACCTGTGGCAATACATCTTCATGAATACCTACACAATGATGTACATATGGTCCACATACCAGTTTTTCTTCTAACTGTTTTAAATTTTCTACTTCAATCCACACATAGGTTCCCTGATTGAATGGTCCTTCAATACCTTTTGCATGACCCATCAACAGTTGATATTCCCCATTATCACCATCAAAGCGTAGGATACTCATATCTCCTCCAACAATCTCTCCATGTAATGCTCCTGGATGGGAATGATGGAACGCAAATGGTGAGCCAAAGGTTGGCTTTTCTTTCATCAGGGATGGTGCCCATGGCCCACAATGCTGTAACAGTTCTCCATTTTCATTGGTTGGATGTGGTACTGTCCAATCTGCGAAGAAGCTTTTTTTATTTGATAAACTTGCAGCATTTGCGATAATAGATGTAATTGCACCATGAATATCTGTTTCACAAGTGACAGGGAAACCTTCATCCGCTAATAATGCGTTGGCAACACATGGGAACAGCCCTAAATCATCCTGCATGGCATTCCAGCACTGTATCGCTGCTGCACGGCATCCATAGCGTTTTGCTAATGTTTCTATCGCAAGTTTTAAGGCAGCTGTATTGCGAACATCCTCCTTTTTCACTTCTACCTTCATGATATCATAAATATACTTTTCTAATGCATCAATATCTTCACTTCTTTGTTCCTTGATATGATTCATTTCCATCTTTACTTCTGCCAATGTGACTGGATGGATACGAATATCAAATTTTTCTAGCAGTTCCCCTTCATTGACCATCATGGTCCAAAAGCCTGCCGGACGTGTCGCAATTTGTAAGATGGTTGCCTGTTTTACCTGTTTAACAATATTAGCAGTAGCTAAAAAGCGCATGATACCATCAGAAAACTGTGAATCATCTATTCGACACATCGTCAAATATGTAAACCTGCGTTGAAATCTGCGTAAGATCTTTCCTGTCGCAAACAAGCCGCATTGAGAATCTCTTAAACGTGATCCATCCGCAAGTGGTGCCTCATCTCTTGGTCCCCATAACAGTATAGGAAGATTGAAACGACGTGCCACTTTTGCGACCAGATCTTCTGTCCCAAAGTTGCAATGTGGGAAAAACAATGCATCAATTTTTGCCTTCTGCATTTTATCCACAATTGCTTCTACATCCTGTTCATCAAACAACAGACCTTCTTCATTGATATCCTCAATATCAACATAGTCTATCTTCATTTCTGTTAGTTTATCTAAAATCATTTGTTTATAATGCAACGCATCTTCTTTACTGAAAATTTCACGTCTTGTGCAAATGACACCTAACTTTACATCCATTTCCATCCACCATCCTTATCTATATATGCCTGCATCCATTCTTCACATAAGTCAAACCAATGAATCACATGATCATTATGATGACTTGCTTTTCTTGCGGTTGTACGATCACACAAAGCTAATCCATGTTCTCCTTTTTCAAAGATATGCAATTCAAATGGCACATGATGTTCTCTAAGTTTCATTCCTAACATTAAAGAATTATTGACATCAACCAATACATCTTCATAAGTATGCCATACAAACATCGGCGGTGTATCTTCGCTCACAAAATTTAATAAATTATACTCATCAAGTTCTTTTTCTGTTGGTCGTTTTACCCCAAAGAATCGCTCATTGGCCGTATTTGGTTCTTTGATCAAAGAGCTTGCAAAGCCAAAATCATCTTCATCAAATACCTTTTCCACCATTGTTGCCGGATATCCCAGTATACAAAGATTTACCTTCAACTGCTCACTTGTTGTATGTAAAGCTTCACATAACCATGACTGGTTCCATTTTACTGCCAATGATAACGCCAAATGTCCACCTGCAGAGAAGCCACAAATAATGATCTGATCATGATCCACCAGCCATTCTTCACTATGTTCTCTTACGTATTTTACGCATGCTGCCGCCTCCACAAGAGCATTTTTTGGTACATTTTTTACCTGGTCATATACGGTATACCATAAAACTACCGCATGCATGCCAATACTGTTGAACTTTAAGGCAATCGGTTCTGCTTCACGATCTGAAGTAAACGCATAGCCACCCCCTGGACATACAATGACCAAAGGGCGTTTTTTTCCAACATTATATTCTTTTGAATTATGTAGCAAATATGTATCCATATATGCTGTATCATTGATTTTTATTCTTTCATTTATCATAGCGCACCTCTTTTATCCGCATCATATACCACAACATCTACTGCCTGTTTCCAGCCTTCGATGTATCGCATACGGGTTTCTTTATCCATCTTTGGATGATAAATTTGATCAATCTTTTGTAAGTCATCACAAGCATATCCCAGCTTCTGTAGTCCCAGCAGATAAACCCCAAAAGCTGAAAAAGCACTTTGTTTGTATGTGATGATATCTTTATCACATATATCCGCTAAAAACTGCATCAAAGCCGGATTTTTAGAAGCCCCACCATCCGCACTGATTCTAGTTGCGGATATATCCGCATTCTCTTCCAATGCACAAATCGCATCATAAATCTGATAAGCAATTGATTGCATTCCCGCTACAACGATATCTGTTTTGGTTGTATTTCTGGAAATACCTGAAATACATGCTTTCGCACGTGACATCCAATAAGGAATACCTAGTCCCACAAAAGCCGGTACTAGATAAACACCATGTGCATTCATAGATATATCATTTAACATTTGATCCTTCTCATATAAACCAAGATCATCTCGCAGCCAGTTTAATGTATCTGCACTGGCATTGATGATTGCTTCCCCAGCATACGCATCTTTCTTTGTCGTGTGATAAGCTAGTGCTCCAACAACACCGCCGTGATGTTCTGGTAATTGTTTTCCAAGATTCATCATCACACTGCTGCCAGTACCCATCGTCACTTTCACATCCCCCAGCTTAAAAGCCTGATGTGCATACAAAGCGCTTTGACTATCTCCAATCACACTTAATATTGGAATCACTCTGCCATCGATTTCCACACTTCCAAAATTGCCATCACTATAAACGATTTCTGGCAGAATACACTTAGGTATATCAAATATCTTTAACAATTCATCATCCCATTTTTTATCCTTTAAATGATAAAGCAATGTCCTGCTGGCATTGGTATGATCACAAACATGTTTCCCACATAGTTTATATAACAGCCAGCTGTCCATCGTGCCTGCCATAATCTTTTCTACTGGTGTATCCACATGATTTAATAACCATTTCAGCTTTGTCGCAGAAAAATATGGATCTATTTTTAATCCTGTCTTTTCTTCGACAATTGTTTCATATGCTTTCAATGATTCACAAATGGGTATTGTACGACGACATTGCCATACAATCGCATGGTATAGTGGCAAACCACTGTCCATATCCCAAATGACAGTGGTTTCCCTTTGATTCGTCAAACAGATTCCTAATACTTCATCCTCTTGATTAATCGTATGAAGTATCTGATGCAGGCAATCCATCATATTCTGATAGATTTCCATTGCATCATGCTCCACCCATCCATTTTCCGGATAGATCTGTTTATGTTTTTTTGCCGTTTCCTTTATGATATTTCCTTTCGTATCCATCAAAAACACTTTGGTGCTCGTAGTGCTTTGATCAATACTGATCACATAGGTTTTCATAACATTTCATTTGCGACTTTCACAACGTTTTCCACAGAAAGTCCATAGTAATCAAATAATTCCTGAGCAGTTCCTGATGTTGTGATTTCATCAGGGAATGCCAGCACACGCACCTTGATTGGATGATTTTGCGCAATACACTCACAAACCATAGCACCTAAGCCGCCATAGACACTGTGTTCTTCCATTGTGATGATGCCTTTTGTATTTTTTGCGGCATCTATGATAGCTTCTTCATCAAATGGTTTGATGGTATGCATATTGATCACACGTGCGTGAATGCCTTGTTTCTGCAACTCATCACTGGCATGACATGCAATCGATACCATATCCCCGCATGCCACAATCGCAAGATCATCTCCTTCACGCAAAGTAATCGCTTTTCCTATTTCATAATCAAAATTTTCATTTTCATGTACATCTTCTACCGGATTACGGCTTACACGAATATAGGTAGGATGTGTATCATTCTGTAAAGCAGTCATCATTTTACGTGTTTCATATTGATCCGCAGGTACAATGATCTGCATATTAGGAATTGCGGTCAATACCGCTAAATCCTGTAAAGAATGATGTGTCATACCCAATGCCCCATAACTAACACCAGCACTGATGCCAATCAATTTCACATTCGCATTAGAATAAGCAACATCTACTTTGACCTGTTCAATACTTCTCATTGTTAGAAAACTTGCCGGACTTGCCGCATAAGGCTTTTTCCCAGCACTTGCAAGTCCTGCACTGATGCCAACCAAATCTTGTTCCGCAATACCAACTTCTATTGTTCTTTCAGGATATGCCTTTGTGAAAGGTGTTAAGGAAGCACTTCCTCTGGAATCACTTACGACAACACAAATATCCTGATCATTTTTTGCTTCTTCTAATAAACACTCACAAATAACTGCACGATTCGCCATCTTTCCCATTAGACAGCACCTCCCAGCTCGCTCATCGCCTGATGATATTGTTCATCATTTAATACCCCATGATGCCATGCGACTTCATTTTCCATAAAAGAAACACCTTTACCTTTGATCGTATGCGCAAGAATCAGGGTTGGTTTTCCTTTGATTGTTTTCGCTTTATCAAAAGCATCTAAAATTTCATCATAATCATTTCCATTGATTTCAATAACTTCAAAGCCAAAACCAGTCCATTTCGCTTTGATATCTTTTAATGACATCACATCTTCTGTTGTTCCTGAAATCTGTAGACCATTTCGATCTAATATCGCAACCAGATTATCTAAATTGTAATGAGATGCAGCCATAGCAGCTTCCCAGATACTGCCTTCTGCCTGTTCTCCATCACCCATCATGACATACGTACGATAATCTTTATGATCCATCTTTGCGGCAATCGCCATACCAACACCAAGTGCCAATCCATGTCCCAATGCACCGGTATTCATTTCTACGCCATTGATTTTATTATTGGGATGTCCGATATATTTAGATCCCGCACAAGAGAACGTTTCCAGCTCTGATGCATCGAAGAATCCACGATTAGAAAGTGTCACAAACAATGCTTCAGCGATATGACCTTTACTTAAAATGAAACGATCACGATCATCTTTCTTTGGCTCTTTTGGATCAATATTCATCTCATGATTATATAAGACATTCAGGATGTCGATGCCAGATAAACTGCCACCGACATGTCCTGCTTTACTGCGATAACATACATCTACAATATGTTTACGTAATGTTACTGCGTTTTTTACCAGCTCTGTTTTATTCATATGTCAATCCTTTCCTTCACGTAATGAATGATTATTCTTCTGTACTAATTTCTCCCATTTCCTGTGCAACAGCTTGTTTATCTGAAATCTTGAAGAATGGATAATATATTGCAATACCAATCAATACCAGTACTACCTGTAATACAGCAATTTTCCATCCACCAGCAATGAAACCACCTACTACAACAGGCATACCAAATGGAACCTGAACACCACTTAATCTTGGACAGATACCTACAGCAATAGAAGCATATGCAACAATCACCTGAATCAAAGGTACTGTGATAAATGGAATTGCCATAATCGGATTTAAAATCAATGGATAACCAAATACAATTGGTTCATTAATTGTAAAGCATCCAGGTACAATTGCTAAATTTGCAAGTGCTTTATTTTTCTTACTTTTTGACATGATGAACATCAGGATAACAAGTGATAAGGTACCACCTGCACCACCAATACCAGCAAAGCAGCTATAGAAGGTTTTACCTAAAATATTTGGTAATTCAGAATTTGTAACACCAGCTGCTAAAGCATCCATATTTGCAGTATCCATTGGCAGATATAATGCAGTGATAAAGCTTTGTACAACCAAAGATCCATGTAAACCAAAGAACCATAAAATCATCTGGATAAATACGATAAATACCATAGACCACATACTGCTTGATAAATGTTCTAAAGGCATTGAGATTACAGAATAAATAAACTGTGCCATTGATCCATAAGAAGTAAAGCTGAATCCCCATGCAACTAACATGAATAAGATAGCAACCACGATGGCAGGTAACAACCCAGCAAATGAGTTAGCAATTACTGGTGGTACTCCAGCAGGCATTTTAATTGTCAGTTTTTTGCCTTCCATAAAGTAACAATATAGACGACAAGAAATTAAAGAAACAATCATTGCGGTAAACAAACCTTTTGCGCCAAGCATATTTGTATCTAAATAGCTTCCAGCTACACCATTTACTTCCGCAGATACCATTGGTGTAATCATAAAGAAACACAATACTGCTAAAACACCTGGAATCATTGGTTCTACTTTAAACTTTTCCGCAAGGCGATATGCAATCGCAAATGAAGAATATAATGCGATAATACTTGTTGTTAATGTAGAAGTAAGCATTAAGAAGCTTCTTAATCCAATATTCGTAATAAACTCTTTATAAGCGTCAATTGGTAATACTGCCAGCAATAAAGCAATTGACCCAATCATCAAAATTGGCAGTGTCCCCATTAAACCTGTTGAAATTGCTGATAGATATTTGTTTTGTTGAACTTTCATCGCAAAGCTCATTACTTTTTCCATCATTTGATCCTTTTTCATTTTTGAAATTTCCTCCTATTGTAATGAAGTTACATTGTGCGCGCCCTCTCATGTAACCCCTTCCTTACACTGATAGTATAATACAACAAAAACACAAAATCAATGCTTTTAGCTAAATTTATTTATTTATTTGCTAAATATTTACTAAATAAATATTTATATAAATTTTAGTTATTGTGCAAAAAAAAATCCCATCAGTTATTCACCAATGGAATTTCTTTATATCCTATGTAATATATTATGCTATCCGTTTTACACTTTCTCTTTCTACTAGCTTGGTACCAACTAATATTTGAAGCTTACTATGATCTTTTTCCGTTATTTTGGATACCAAGCGCTGAACTGCTTTACTGCCTAAGTTTATTTTATCTACCTGTACAGTTGTAAGTGGTGGGTCACAATAACCGCATAATGGAAGATCATCAAAACCTACAATGGATACATCTAAGCCAAACTCTTTAAAGGCTTTCATAGCACCTAGTGCTATATTATCATTTACCGCGAAATAAGCGGTTGGTAAAGGTTCTCCTTCTTGAAGAAAACTTTTCAAATATTCTTTCATATCCGCATATGCACCGTCAAGACTAGGTTCCACCAATGCTTCATTCTGTGGATAACATGCCAATTGATGATCACTCATCGCTTGTTCATATCCATGTTTACGTTCACGGAAATTATTAATTTGATAAGCTGAATTGATTAAGCCTATGTTTTTATGTCCATGTTTTATCAGATGAGATACTATTTCATATGTGCCATCGATATTGTTAATTGCCACAAAATCAAACTTCTGCGTTCTAAACACGGTATCCACAACCACAATAGGAATACTTAATGCTTCAAATGCCATTAAATCCTCATAATTCATTTCCGTACCTAATAATAAGATACCATCTACTAAATCTTGTTTTAAAACATCATCGATATCTACATTTTTATCTTCATCTACTGTAATATGAGAAACTAATAAATCAAAGCCTAAAGCACTGCTTTCTGTTTCGATTCCTCTGATTAATTCTGAGAAAAACGGTGTATCCCCAATGACATGTTTTGTTTTATTTAATACCACAAAGCGAAGGGCTTTATTATCTTTTATAGATTTTTTAAAATACCCCATTTCTCTTGCGACTTTCAATATCTGTTCACGCTTTTCATCACTGATGCCCTTACGATTGTTTAATGCATTTGATACAGAGCCATCAGATACGCCAGCTTTCACAGCAATATCATGTACTGTCACTTTCATACCATCGCCCACCTTTCAGCTAAATTATAACATACATTTTAGTTTTTATTTAGTAAAATTTACCATTTTCATTCATCTTCTTCTAAAATACGTTGTATCATTGCAGGATCATTCAGAAAACGATGATATAATGCAAAGTTCATTGTGTCACGATAACTTTTTTCATGGATTCCTTCTTCATCAAATTCATAGATTTTCGCATGTGGACATGCCAGTAAGATAGGAGAATGTGTCGCAATTATAAATTGAGAATTTTCTTGATTAGCCAAATCATAAATTTTTTTCAACAATGTAAACTGCCCAGTTGGCGATAATGCTGCTTCTGGTTCATCCAATATATATAATCCATTTCCCCAAAACCGGTTTAAAACAAGATTTAAAAAGCTTTCTCCATGAGATACACTATGTAAAGATTTTCCTCCATAATATTGATGGATTCCACCAATTTCATCAATCTTACTTGCCATATTATAAAAACTTTCCGCACGTAAGAAAAAGCCATCCTCTGCATGATGTATCCCACGGTTCATGCGTATATATTCATATAAATCAGAATGTGTATTTCTTGTGGAAAACTGTATATTTTTATTTCCACCTTCCGGATTAAATCCATATGCTGTCGCTATCGCTTCTATCAGAGTAGATTTACCTGAACCATTTTCCCCAGAGAAAAGTGTAATATCATGATCAAAATCCAAGTTCTGCATGTGCTTTAAACTTTCTATATTGAATGGATAGATATCTTCATTGGGAATATCTTTCCTCATAATTTGAACACTTTCAATATATCGCATAATTAGTCCTCCTTTGATACAATCCGTTCTACCATAGTAGCATCATTTAAAAAGCGATGATATAATGCATAGTTTGAGGTTTCCTGATATAACTTTTCCTCTATACCATCATCATTAAATTCATAAATGCATCCATAGGGATATGATAACAAGATTGGTGAATGCGTTGCAATGATGAATTGAGAATATCCGTTGATAGAAAGATCATGTATTCTTTTTAATAAGGTGAATTGGCCTGTTGGCGATAATGCTGCTTCTGGTTCATCCAAAAGATATAAACTGCTTTCTCCAAAGCGATAAATGATTAGATTTAAAAAGCTTTCACCATGGGATATTGTATGTAGAGATTTTCCACCATAACTTTCAATGATTTTTCTACCCATTATATTTTCAGGATCTGTATCTAAATCATCTATGCAACTAGAAAGATTATAAAAGCTTTCCGCTCGTAAAAAGAACCCGTCTTTAGCACGTGTAGTACCTTTTACTAATGTGATATCCTGCCAAAGTCCTGAGTGAGTTTCTAATGTGGAAAAATCAAAATTTCTAGTGCCGCCTTCTGGATTAAAGCCATATGCAATGGCAATTGCTTCTAAAAGGGTAGATTTTCCTGAGCCATTTTCTCCAGAAAAGAAGGTTACAGACTTTTTGAAATCTAATTGTGATAAGTCTTTGAAAGAAGGCAGATCATATGGATAGATATCAAGTAGATGTTTAAGTTTTACCTGTCTTAAATAGATCATCGTGTGTTCTCCTTTATAATTCTATATCATTATGATACCTATTCCTTATAAGAAAGTAAATGAAAAGAGGTCATCTTTTGACAACCTCTTTATCGTATTATGCTTTTTTCAAGAATGCTTTATAACCTTGTGTAGCTTCCCAGATATCAATCTTACTTGCTACTTCCCAAGGTGCATGCATGTTATGTAATGCGATACCACTATCGATAACTTCCATGTTATATTGAGCCAAAATGAAGGCGATAGTTCCTCCGCCTCCCTGGTCTACTTTACCAAGTTCAGCTGTTTGATATGTTACATTTTCACTATCCATAATGTTTCTTAATTCAGCCATGAATTCTGCGTTGGCATCATTACATCCACCTTTACCACGGCTTCCAGTATATTTCGCAAATACTAAACCATGTCCCATAAAGGCAGCGTTCTTTTCTTCATTAACACTTGCATAGTTTGGATCATATGCCGCAGATACATCACTAGATAACATTTTAGAGTTCTTTAAAGCTCTGCGTACATTTAATTCATTGTATTCCCCAGCACAGTTCATAACTTCTGCCACTGTATTTTCGAAGAATTTAGATTGTTGTCCTGTAGCACCAATGCTTCCAACTTCTTCTTTATCTACTAATAAGCAGATAGAAGTACGATCAACACTTTCTAATTCCATCTGTGCCATTAATGAAGTATAAGCACAGATACGATCATCGTGACCATATCCCAATATCATACTGCGATCTAAACCATAATCTCTTGCTTTACCAGCAGGTACAACTTCGATTTCAGCTGATACAAAATCATCTTCTTCAAAGTCATATTTTTCTTTCAACATTTTTAAGATGTTTGCTTTGACAGCATCTTTTTCTTCACCAGCTAAAGGCATGCTTCCAAATGTAACATTCAGATCTTCACCTTCAATTACATTGGTTGCTTTTTTCTGCATCTGATCACCAGCTAAGTGCACAAGTAAATCAGAAATACCAACTACAGGATCATTATCATCTTCACCAATTGACAAATTGATCACAGTACCATCTTTTTTCACTACAACACCATGTAATGCAAGTGGTAAAGTTACCCACTGATATTTTTTGATACCACCATAATAGTGTGTATCTAACATCGCAAATTCTTTATCTTCATATAAAGGATTTTGTTTTAAGTCAAGACGTGGACTATCAATATGTGCCCCTAAAATATTGAATCCATTTACCATTGGCTCTTTCCCAATCAAAAACAATGCCACACCTTTGCCCATATTATTTGCATAGACTTTATCTCCTGCTTTTAGTGTTTCATTGTTTTTAATTACATCCTCCAAATTGCGATAACCATAGCTTTCCGCAATACGGATACCTTCTGTTGTACATTCACGTTCTGTTTTACAGTCAGAAATATATTTCTTATAGCCTTCGCAATAAGCAAAGATTTCTTCTAACTGCTTCTCATCATACTTTTTCCAAGCATTTTCTCTCATTGAAATACCTCCATTCATACGCATTTATTATATATTTTTCGCAAAAGAAAGACAACTATAATCACTTTTTTCTTCCAAATTAAAGAAAAACAGGTCTGAAATCAACTATTTCAAATCCTGTTCTAATAATTTTTCTGATAATTCTAAGTAATAAGGCTCATTTGATGAATTATAAATTTCTACTTCTCCATCCATGTCATCTCGTTGTTCGCCTTTATCCTTTAATATCTTTTCCACATGTCTGGCAGTTCCCTCATTGCCATCTACTACAAGAATCTGTTCACCAACGATTTGTTTGATTTTTTCTTTATAGAATACAAAGTGTGTACAGCCAAGAACAATACTGTGAACGGTTTTGTTCATATATGGATCTAGATATTCATGTAATGTTTCATCCACAAGCACATCATCCTGTAATTTATTTTGTTCAACGATTTCAACCAATTTTGGAGTTGGCAGTTTAATAATTGTATTCTCGTTGCTGTATCTTGCCATGAGATCATGAAATTTCTTTTCTTTTAATGTGAAATGTGTTGCCATGACGATGATGGTATGATCTTTTTTTCCATCTGCCACGACCTTTAAAGCTGGTTCCATACCAATAATTGGTAACTCAGGATAAGCTTTCCTTAAATCATTCACACAAGCGCTGGTTGCCGTATTGCAGGCAATCACAACTGCCTTTACACCATGTTGAATGAAAAACTCCATAATTTCAAAACAGTGCTTGGTAATCTCTTCTTTGCTTTTCTCACCATAAGGTGCAAAAGCTGAATCTCCATAATAGATATAGTGTTCGTTTGGCATCTGATGTTTTAACTGTCTTAAGACACTGATTCCACCTAATCCTGAATCAAATACACCAATTGCTTTCTCGTTATTTGACAAAATCATCAACCTCCCAGAAGTTCCTTCATCATTATACCCTTTTTTTTGATTTCATGCATCATTTAAATATATTCCAATTGAAAGTTATAGTAATATTTTACAAATTAGATTGACAAATTATGGAATACCATGTAAACTAAAATTAAGAATTATTCTTAATTTAGGAGGAAAAATCATGAGTAAACATTTAGATGTTAATGTACGTGTGCCAATTGAAAAAGGCAATCCAGCAATACTTCGCTATGATAGTTTATGTATTAAATGTGGACAGTGCAGAGATGTTTGTCAAAAGCAGATCAGTGTTGGGCAGCACTATGATTTGTTAAAGACAAATGATACTGCCATTTGTATCCATTGTGGTCAATGTGCGAATGTATGTCCAACACATGCCATAAAAGAGCGTCAGGATTTTATGCAGGCAAAGGATGCCATGCGACAAGGTAAAAAGACTGTATTTATCACTTCTCCAAGTGTTCGTGTCGCAATAGGTGAAGAATTTGGCATGGAGCCTGGAAGCTATGTAGAAGAAAAAATGGTTGCGGCTTTACGTGCATTAGGCGCTGACTATGTATTTGATACAACCTTTGCGGCTGACTTAACCATTATGGAAGAAGCCAGTGAGTTAATTGATCGTATCCAAAACAACAAGCCTTTGCCTCAATTCACAAGCTGTTGTCCTGCATGGGTAAAATTTGTGGAAACATATTATCCATCTTACATTCCAAATATTTCAACCAGCAAATCTCCAATCAGTATGTTTGCGCCAACCATTAAAACTTATTTTGCGAAAAAAGAAGGCCTTGATCCAAGAGATATTTATATTGTGGCTATCACGCCTTGTACTGCTAAAAAATTTGAAATTCTGCGTGAAGAATTCCATGATGCCAGCGATTATCATGAAATGGAAGCTTTCCAAGATTGTGATCTTGTAGTCACAACCCGTGAATTAGGAAACTGGCTGAAAGCAGAGAATATCGTATTTGATGAGTTAGAAGATAGTAACTATGATACATTAATGCCAAGAGGTAGTGGTGCCGGTATCATCTTTGGAAACACTGGTGGTGTTATGGAAGCTGCATTACGTAGTGCATATTACTTTATCACAGGCAATGAACCAGGCGATGATTTATTAAAACTGGAAGTTGTTCGTGGTATGAATGGTGTAAAAGAAGCCTCTTTAGAAATCAATGGCATCCCATTACGTGTTGCTGTAGTACATGGTACAGATAATGCAAGAGCATTTATTGATCATATGGAAACAAGTGGCACTCATTATGACTTTGTGGAAGTTATGACATGTCGTGGTGGATGTATTGGCGGTGGTGGACAACCGCTTCATCCTGGTGAAGATATGGATGTTATACGTGAAAAACGAATTCAGGCACTATATGATAAAGATGCTTCCATCACTTTAAGAAACTCTCATGATAATCCACAAATCAAACAAATCTATGAAGAATTCTTTGACGCTCCATTAAGCCCTCTTGCGGAAAAACTGTTACATACAAGTTATCATGAACGTAAAGATCTAAATGAAAATCCAGATGTTTATCGTAGGGATTATCAGAAAGTATCTAAAGAAACGAATGAAACATCTAACGCTTCAGGTGTTCGTTATAAATGCAGTATCTGTGGCTATATTTATGAAGGCGATATCACAAAGGAACCTGATACATATACCTGTCCGGTTTGTTTTGTGCCAAAAGCTATGTTTGAAAAGATGGAAGATACTGTAGAAGAAGTAAAAGAGACATCTACTGGTGTTCGTTATAAATGCAGTATCTGTGGTTATATCTATGAAGGTGATATCACAAAGGAACCTGATACATATACCTGTCCGGTTTGCTTTGTACCAAAAGCAATGTTTGAAAAAATGGAAGATACTGTAGAAGAAGTAAAAGAAACATCTACTGGTGTTCGTTATAAATGTAGTATCTGCGGTTATATCTATGAAGGCGACATCACAAAGGAACCTGATACATATACCTGCCCTGTTTGTTTCGTGCCAAAAGCTATGTTTGAAAAAATGGAATAATATAGAAAAGAATAGAAATCTAGAAAAAGATTCCTATTCTTTTTTTGGATATACCTATCAAAATCTGTACAATATGAACAGTTTTTTATCTCAATTTCTACTTTTTCCCAAAAAGCTAGAACTATTCGCTATCTTATCGTATGATTGTTAGTGCAAAAGAAAGGATGGTTCCATGCTGGTATTGCTGTACATTATGTTATTTATGCTATATGCTTTATGTTTGTTTACTCTCCAGCTATGCTTTACTGGTGTAAATATTGGATTAACAATGACAATTTCTCTTATTTGTACATTTATCACTTATCTTGTTATTCGTCATTACATTTACACTCCGGTAAAATCCGAATCAAAAAGCTATCATACTGAACAAAAAGCATTATTTCATATCCTTCGTTATGATAATGACGAGGAAGAAAGAATACTGACACATTAAGGAAAAGCAAATCGCTTTTCCTTTTATTTTCTTCTTAATGTAGTTTTATATCCATGATAGGTAACGATGAAATATATACCATAAATTGCCACAATGATTGCGCCTGTCATAAGATTAGATTTCCACATACTGCTGACGCCAAACATATAGCCAAATGCGCCTGATACTGCTGGTACACCAATGAAAGAGTGAATAATCGCTAGCCCCATTGGTAATAAGAAATAGATTCCAATCTGTAGTAAAACAGAGCGATTCATCATTTTCTCCGGTGTTCCTATTTTCCTTAAAATCTCATAATTTGCACGAGAGTCCTCTGCTTCACTTAACTGCTGCAACGCTAATATTGCCGCACTGGAAATCATAAATACAATACCTAAATATAATCCGATATAAGTAAATAACATACCGATTCCCATGACATTATCTTCTACTTCTTTTTGAGAAGTACCTGAAAAACGATAGTGTTCAATCTTATGTTCATCAGCATAGGTATACATATTTTTCTCGATTTTTTCTATATATGGTTGTAGTTTCGCATCATCTACTTCAATATTCCAGTAACGAACCTGTGAAGTCTGGCCTGCCAGCACCTGATCTGGCACAACCATTGTGACTATGACATCCGGTGAAAAATTAGTTCCTAAAATTGTAATATCTTCTTTTTTATTTGAAATCTTCAAATCATGTCCAAACAACTGATAATCTATATGTTTATCCCCTGCTTCATTTAGATAGGATAATATTTCATCAAACCCACTAATGAAGAATCCTTCATTATCTTTTAACATCATCGTTTCTTTTCCCTGTGAACGCATGGCTTCGTTATAATCACTTAGAGAAATATATTCAACTTTTGCATCTCGATACATTTTATCTTTTGCGTCACGGCTGTCAATATATGGCAGAATATCATTTATTGTATGTTCATCTTTATATATTGTGACTGTATTATAGTAATCCACATCTGATAGTATCAACAAATTCTTCATATCTTCTTCAGATATTGGTTCATTCTGATGGTAAGTAAAAGGATAGGCACTTGCCTGCTCATATACTTTTGTAATGGAAGCATTTAAGGATAACCCACATGATAATGCGCCAATACTCAATAACAGCATCAAACATACAACACCCATAGAAATACTAGTCGTATTTATTTTCGCATTGATCTGACGTAATACATAGATATTTAGTTTTTTATAATAAACCTTTTTGCTGAGTTTCATGAACTGTAGCAGGAAACCAGACAATGATACGAAGAATAGAATCGTACCAATGGAGCCTAACAGCATAATCTGAGCCAGACTCAACGCAAAACTTTCTAATGAATAGGTTGTTAACCAATAAGCAATACCTAAACAAATCAAAGAAATAATTAACAGAATCACTGCGACAAATGGATTATTGATTCTGATTTTTTCTACTTTCTTCTTTGCCTGCAATAAATCAATCAATTTAACCTTTGCGATAACTCTTGTATTCAACAACATCAAAATAAAGAAAATTGCGGAGAAGGATAGAATCGTTGCCAACATTGCGCCAAAAGAGAAGATGATATGATAATCCACTGTGATTCCAAAACCTTTTGCGGTAACGATACCAAGAATCTGAGAACATCCAATTCCTAATATCAATCCAGTAATCAAAGATAATGATCCAACAAATAACGTTTCATATATCAGTATTTTAGAGATATCTCTTTTCTCCATTCCCAGCATCATATAAATTCCAAATTCTTTTTTTCTTCTGCGAATCAGAAAGTTATTTGCATATAGAATCAAAAATGCTAAAACAAATACCACAAAGAATGATAACATATTCATAAACAATCCAACCATCTGTAAGGACATAGCCTGTGATTCACTTAATTCCATAATATTTTTCTGTGAAGAAAAGGAATTAAAGGTATAAAACAAACATACTGAGAACATCAGTGTTAAAAAATAGATAAAGTAATCTTTATAGCTTTTCTTTACATTTTCAAAAGCCAGTTTTGATAATTTCATAAACGCTCACACCTCATTTCACACCATTATTATAATAAAGGTGTCATCCTTCTTCCATGGATGTTACTTACAATCACCTTTCAAATTTGTAAGATAAGAAAAACCGGCTGTCATTTGCGACTTCCGGTTGCTTCTTATTTGTTCATTTCTTTCATTTCTTCTAATAAGATTGGTAATTTTTCTTCCATTACCTCATCAGAGAACTGGCAGGTACCAACCACATGGTGACCGCCGCCGCCATATTTCAACATCAATTCTCCCACATCAATCTTACATGTACGATTCAGCACACTGTAGCCAACAGCGACACTGCATCCTTTGCCACCCTTTCCATTTACTATCCAGGCAGATATATTTGCTTCTGGATATAAACTGTAAATCAAAAATCTATTCCCAGAATAAATTGTTTCTAAACCACGCATATCAGAAATGATAATCTTATTTTCTACACGGGAGTGTGCCTTTACCATTTCAATAAATTTATCATTTTGTTCCCAATATAATTCAATACGTTCTTTTGTATCTGGCATTGCCAGTATTTCATCAATATTGTAGGTGCTGCACCAGTCAATCATTTTTTCCATTAACTGATAGTTACTGATGGTAAAGTTACGGAAACGTCCCAAGCCAGTCCTTGGATCCATTAAAAAGCCTAATAAAATCCATCCTGTTGGATGTAAGACTTCATCAATTGTAAGATTTGCACTATCCACTTTATCTACTGCCCATAATAAATCATCATATTGTGGAAATCTTTCTTTTCCACCATAATAATCATAGACAATATGTGCACAACTAGGACTTTGTCTACTCTCCCCTATATATTTTCCTTTATATGCGTTTCTTTCATCTTCACTGGAATGGTGATCAAACCAAAGGCCACAGCCTTCCACAAACGGAACATTCGCCAAACAATCATCTTCACTGACTTCCACTAAGCCATCCTGCAAGTCTTTGGGATGCACGAACTTCCAATGATCAATAATGCCAGCTTCCTTCAAAAAAACAGCACATGCCAAACCATCAAAATCTGATCTTGTAAGTAATCTCATGGTTCTCCTCCTTTGATATATATCATAAGTGTATCACACTTTGTAGTTCAAAGCAATGTGTCCGCTTACATTCCGATGATAATAAGATTAAAAAGGCATCATTTACTGCCATTTCATAATGAAAAGGCCATCATTTGATGGCCCCAACTTCATTAAGCTTGATACATTTGTGTCCAAAGATCAATCAACTTCTGGTTGGTTGTTTCTTTTTCCTTCACAATATTCATGACAGCTGTGATACGTTGTTCTACCAATTCTTTATCCATATCTGTTGGTATTTTTTCAATCGTATCCAATGCCATTTTAAAGTAATCCTGATTCTTTAACATTAATTCTATTTCTTTTAACATTTCTTCTTTTGTCATCTGTTCCATATAGGGTTCCTTTCCAGAAGCACTTCCCATACAAATTGTACATTCATTTATATAGGATGCTCTGCCTTTTTTCACAAGTCCCTTTGCACGTCTTTCATATGTATCATGCAAATAGTTACCTTGTACATCTATTACCTTTATCATAAGTTCATCCTTTGTATCGCTGTTTGTTTTGATGGGTGCCATCCCCTGATACATGTTAAGCATACGCTATTTACTTTGATTATACAAGTATTATTTAATCATTTACACAAACAAAGAATTTAAAAACTTTTTTTGCAGTCTATTTATACTTTAAGTATAAATATGGATACTTATATATCAAAAAAGAATGCGAATCAACACATTCTTTCTTGTTTTATCTTCTATTGTCCAAAGTGTTCCAATAACATCTTTTCTGCTTTGGCACTCCATAAGCCTTTGTTGTTTTTACATACTTCATCTAGTTCTTTGAAGAATGGATCATTTTCACCAAGTTTGCCAAAATCCTCAATAGCAGTCATTGGCATGTTGATGTGGGTATAGACAAGTTTCTTTCCACCAGGTACATCTGGCAGGTTCTTGGTTGTTTCCACTACTGAATCTAGTCCTCCAACATGTGTAATCATGACAGCGGATTGAATTAATCCTTTGGCATCTTTTTCAATCGCTTCTTTCATATCATCAATGGTTCCTCCTGTTGAACCGATGATTTTACTTCTTGAATAATGGCAGTCGTATAAATTGACCATCGCAGAGAATTTCATATCGGTTGGTCCAGCGAATAGATTCATACATCCATCATATGCCATAATCTGATTTCCCATTTCACATACACCACGATTTGGGATATATACAAAGACATCATCATAACCTTTGCCATCTGTCAATGCCATTAATTCTTGAACCTGATCTTCCATATTTGCCGTATTGACATAGATTAATTCTATGCCATGTTTTGCGGCATCTGCTTCTGATATCACTTCTCTTGCACGATGAATTCTATCATCATTGATTTCTGTGACAACGATACGTTTTGGCTTGTTTTCAAATGTTAAGCCAAAGCTTACGGCACCAAGGCCCATAGGTCCACATCCTCCAAGGATAATGATATTTCCACCTTCTTTGGTTCCCATCACATGCTGATAAGTACCTGGAATCGTATGATAGTTAGTATGATATCCACCAATGACACAGCTAACTGGTTCAGCTACAGAGCTGGCGAAATAGCTGTCGCCTTCAAATGTCCATAAACATCCTGCTTCAATGATATCATTTGGGAAAATACAGTATTGTGTATCTCCTCCACACCACTTGTAAGAATAGCCTGGGCTTTCCATCTGGCCTGGAATAGCTGGCTGTTGGGCAAATTTTTGTCCTGGCTGGAATTTGTCTTGCCATTTTTTACCTACCTGAACGATATCTCCCGCAAATTCATGTCCAATAATAATAGGATGATCATAAACATCATTTGGTACACGTTTGTGATTAGCTCCCTGTTTTACTGTTTTCCATGTGGACATACAAATACTATCAGATACAACTTTTACTAGTATTTCATCATCTTTGATTTCTGGTAATTCAAATTCATCTAAACGAATATCATCAACGCCATATAAGCGTACTGCTTTTGTTTTCATTTAATTTTCCTCCAATGTTGTTAATACAACTTTATTTTTTAATTCCTTCACAACCTCCATAGATGCCGGTTGTGTTCCCTTGGTCATCACAGCGCCTGCACTTGCGGCTACCGCAAAGCGAATCATTTCTTCTAAAGAATAGCCTTGTTCGATGGCATACGTGATACCTGCGACCATTGCATCTCCTGCACCTACGCTAGAATGTGCTTCTACTTTTAATGCCTCTGCCAAAATAACCTGATCCTGGGTAATAAAGATAGCTCCCTGTTTTCCCATGGATACGACAACATACTTCGTATCTTCATTTAACAGTGTCTTTGCCAAAGAGATGATTTCTTTATTATCTACATCCTGTGATACACCAAAGTAAGTAGCTAATTCATATTTATTAGGTTTGATTACAAGTGGTTTTGCCTGAATCCCTTTCGCAAATAATTCTCCGTCTGCATCAAAAACAACACGACTTCCGGATTTTTTGATTTCATTAATCAATTCATAATAGATGTTAGTATCTACACCTTTACTGACATTTCCAGATAATACGACAATACTATCATTTTTACATAATTCACAGATTTTTTGTTTTAACTGTTCTACTTCCACTTCTCCAATAAGCGGTCCTGCTTCATTTAATTCTGTTAACTCCATATCCTTATCCAATACTTTTAAATTGGTACGTGTCATGCCTTCTACCCATACGAAATTTGTATTGATATGCAAATCTTTCAAGGTATGATCAATATATTCACCAGCAGAGCCAGCTAAAAATCCAGTACATAAAGTTTCTCCGCCAAATGCTTTGATTGTTTTTGATACATTGACACCTTTTCCACCTGCATCCTGCATCACATTGCTTAATCGGTTTAATCCGCCAACTTTTAGTTCTTCTACTTCTGCTGTTTTATCAATGGCAGGATTAAAGGTAACGGTAATGATCATTATGCTTCCTCCTTCGTTAAGATATCATAGATGGTATCGACATCTCCTGCGACAACTTGTTCAACAGTTTCCATTTCTCCAAGTTTACTTGCGATATTGGCAAGAATGCTCATATGATCATCGTTTTTAGCAGCAATACCAATCACGATTCTTGCGTTTCCCTGTGCCCATGGAATGCCATCAGGATAAATCATTACAGCGATACCAGTTTTCTTTACACAGTCCTTTACTTCATATTCTCCATGAGGAATAGCGATATCATTTCCAATATAAGTTGTTAGGCTATGATCACGATTTAACATTCCCTGAATGTATCCTTCTTCAATATATCCGGCAGATAATAATAAATTTCCCATTTGCATGATGGCATCATCACTGTTTTTAGCATGACAATTTAGACGAATGTTCTGTTTTTCCAGAATTTCATTTTTTTCTTTTTTCTTCTTAAATAACATAATTTCCTTCACGATCCTTTCGTAAGCTTTCTGATCCATAAAACTTTCCACACCATAGTACACAGCGTTTGGAAATGCTTGTTCGATTTGGTGTTTAAAATTGATATGTGAAACAAGAATATCTACATCATCAGGTACTGCCGCAATGGAACAGTTTTTCACTTTATCATGACAGCCTGCTTTTTTTAAACGTTTCTGTAATAAACCGGCACCTAATGCGCTGCTTCCCATTCCAGCATCACATACAAAGTATATTTTTAAGTTTTCCTGCATGATGCACCTCCTATTCTTCTATACATTCTTTCACATACTGTTCTTCTATCATCTGCAGGTGTTTTACGATATCTTCCCGATTTCCTTTTTGCATATATGTTAGAAATACATCATCTTCGATAATAGAACGGTTGATATAGCTGCATAATTCCTGTTCGATTTCACTAGCATCTTTTCGCATCAGCATCACCTGTACAAAACAGATATTAGGATAATGTTGAAAATGCTGTTTGGGATATAAGCACATCATCATGGGCTTCTTTATATCTGGCACAAGTGCGTGTAATAAGATAAAGTGAAAGTCCTCCATAATGACGGAACCCATTTGTTCACGTTTCATTAACGCTGTATACACACTTTCTGATTCCCTGCAGTGTGATGAAACAAAGTGAATCATATCATTGATCTTTAATGTATCATCAATGGTATATGTTTGAAATTCTTCTAAAATATCTACAGCCAAATGACTTGCTTCTTTGATACGATAAAGCAGATTGCTTTGTTTATTTAATGGTTTTATCCCTTCTTTTTCCCATAAGGGATGCAGCTTCATCAATAACTGGTGTAAATCTTCATCATTTAGAAGTGGTGTTACCATTAAGACTTCTGTATCATCAAGCTGTAAATCAAAGGTAGAAATCAAGAGCTCCATATCTTCATAGTGATGACGTGTAATATCTTCCATGGATAAAGTTTTTAATTTGATACCTTCTGGTATCGCTTTGGATATTCTGGCAGATAATAGTGCACTGACCCCAATGCCACTGGCACATACAACGCCGCACATGACTTCACGTTTCTTTAATTTTTTCTGTTGATTTCGTTCAATACTTGCGCCTACATGCATGGTGATAAAGGCAATTTCATCATCACTGACCTTGCAGTCATAGCATTTTTCTATATATTGACATGCTTGTTTTGTTTGTTCATAAAGGTCATGATACATTGTGGAAATGGTTTCCTTTAAAGGATTATAGATTGGTAAATTGTTTTTTAATCGTATAATGGTAGGCTCCAAGTGCGTCAATAAACCATTCATGAATTCTTCATCTGATAACAGAATGACACGTTTTGCTTCATCGAAGCTTTTCAACATTTCATATACCTGTTGTTTTAAGGTCGTCGCATGTGCTTTATCTTCTGGTCTAGTAATTTTTGCGCCTTTGATATGCAAGGCAATAAATGCGATTTCTACATCTGGGATATCAATATCAAATTCTATTTCCAGATAATATGCCATTTTTCTGGCCTGCTGGAAAGCCGGGTCCATGTGAACCATGGAAAGCACTTCATTGCTTTCTTCAATCGCCTCATGTTTTTGAATGCGGTCAATGGCAATGACCAGATGGATGATCAATCCTATATATCCTACACTGGCATAGCGATCAAGTGACAGTTCATGTTGATAAGTTTCAAATACATGTAATACTCTAGTTAAGATATCCTGATCTAACAGCTTTAAGATACTTTGTGAGCCGGTATCTATAAAAATCTGATGCAATAAACTAGATGAATCTAAGAAATTGATACGTTGTAATTGTTCATTTTGAACAATGCTCTGATTTACAATAGAAGTGATTGCCCTTCTGAAATTTTCTTCTTTTCCAATAAGCTGTACACCAAAGCCAGGCTTACGCAGTAAGGATAAATCATATGTTTGAAGCCATGGTTCAATCGCATCCAGATCATTGGATATAGTCGCTTCACTGACCTGAAACATACCCGCATAATGTATGAGCTTTTCTAAATCTTCACTATGCAGCAGTTCAAAAATCAACATGTTTCTTCGTTCTGTTTTATCCAGATAAGCAATTCCCTGTACTTTCAATTCTTTTAAGAGGAAAGCTTTGTTTTCTTCTTTTCCTTCGATACACAATCCGGCTTTTGTTTTCGTTAACTGCAAATCATATGCTTTTAAATCCTGATCGATATCTTTAATTTCACGAAAGATGGTTCTGGTGCTTGTCTTGCATATATTTGCTAAGGTGTCCACGCTGACATACGCATCCATCTCAAGACAGTATTCTAATATCTTTTTTAATCTGGGTGAGTATATCATCGCGTGTTCCTCCTTATTGATTCTTTAATTTTTCTACGATATCATCGTATTCTTTACCACCCATAAAGTTGGTGATAGGGAAAATCGTTGCATTTGGACAATGATCTTTTGCACGTTCCACAAGAGATTGGTGGGTAACAATGACTTCTGTATCCATCGGTACATCATCAATCGCAAAGTGTTTGACATCGACATTGATACCATTTGCTTTTAACTTCTTGGTTAATGTTGTTGCGCCCATGGCAGAGCTACCCATACCAGCATCACATGCAAATACGATTTTTGATACGCTGATGGTTTTGGCTTTGCCTTTGGCTTCACTTTTCATATTAGATACTGCCGCAGATGCTTCTTCTAAATCCATGTCATCACCTTTATTGCTGAATTTTAAGATGACCATAGAAATTAAGAAGGATACCACAGCTGCCACAATCACACTTAAGATAACGCCTAGATAGCTGTCTTTTGCACACATGCCAAGGATGGCGATAATACTTCCTGGTGATGCTGCAGATACAAGTCCTGAGCCCATGATACTGTTCACAAAGACACCAGACATTCCACCAGCAATAACAGCAAGTAGTGTTAATGGGTTCATTAATACGTATGGGAAATAGATTTCATGGATTTCACCAAGGAAGTGAATGATGACAGCTCCTGGCGCAGAGCTTTTTGCACTGCCTTTGCCAAAGATGCAATATGCCAATAATAATCCTAAACCAGGTCCTGGATTAGCTTCAATCAAGAAGAAGATAGATTTTCCAGCTTCTGCGACCTGATCCATGCCAAGTGGTGTAAATACACCATGATTAATGGCATTATTCAAGAACAATACCTTCGCAGGTTCTACCAGAATAGATGTTAATGGCAATAAGCCATGACCTACCAGATAATTGACACAAGTGACCATGACATCTTTGATGCCAACACATACTGGTTCAATCGCAAGACATCCAAAGATGGCTAATAATGCACCAAGTATTCCTGCGGAGAAGTTGTTGATCAACATTTCAAATCCTGCAGGTATATGTCCTTCTAAAACACTGTCTATTTTTTTAATCAGATAACCGCCAAGTGGACCCATAATCATCGCACCAATAAACATTGGATCTTCTGTACCTGCCATAACCCCCATAGCCGCAGCAGCACCGACGATTCCTCCTCTTGTATCATAAATCATTTTACCACCTGAATAAGCAATCAGCGTTGGTAACAGGAATCTTTGCATTGGTCCTACGATTCCCGCAAGTGTTTCATTTGGCAGCCAGCCATCTGCGATAAACAATGCCGTTATGATACCCCACGCAATGAACACGGCAATGTTTGGCATGACCATTCCACTAAGGAAACGGCCAAACTTTTGAACTGATTCTTTCATAAATTCCCTTCTTTCTGTAAGTGTTTACCTCTTTACACTTTCAGTATAATTTCCACTTGGCAAAAAAACAATCAAATGAAATTCAGCTTTGTCACCACGTTTTTTGACAGAATTAAACAGCCTTAGTTTATGGGCTTTTTCTTACTTTTATTATAACTTTTATCACTGACGAATGTAAATGAAAGAACGAAAAAAAAGCGATTTCATATGCAAACCGCTTCTCACATTTTATTTACTATTTAAGGCACAGGCATACGCATAGATACTATCTTCCGCACCATTTTGATATCGTTTAACAGCTCGTTGTATTGGCCAGATGATCGTTCCATCAAGCAACCTGATACTTGCGTTGACTTCTCCCATAGGATCCTTATCATCACAAATCCATTCTCCACCATATGTTGAAATGATCACTTCTCCAATATAGGCGCCAATGGCAAATAATCGATTGCCTCGCTGTTCACTCAGTAATCCATTTGGACCACATTGTTCATCAAAAAAACGGTCAATTTCTTTTAAGCTTTCTAATGTTGTATCCACAGGATATCCCGATGAACAAAGCGCTAATATGATCCAGTCTTTTGCCTTGATAATATCCATTTTTAATGCCGATTCCTGCTTTTCTTTTACTTTCTTTTTAAATAGTCCCATACATTGCCTCCTGATTTCTAATCTATAGTATACCATATAAAAAGACCATTGTACGTATACAATGATCAATTTTACTGTTATGCTGTTTTTACTTCATCGTCAAAGACGCCTAATTCATCCCCTGCTTCATTCGCAATTTGTACATCCAGTTTCTTCATTTCATGATGAATAAAGAAGAATACAATGATTGCACTGGAGATATCCGCAACAGGACCTGCGTATAAGATACCATCTAATCCAAAAGACATTGGAAGTATGATAATTAATGGAATTAAAAGTAATAGCTGACGAAGGGAAGATAAAATACTTGCCTTCATTGGCTGTCCAGTTGCCTGGAAATAAGATGTACTGGTAATCTGGAATCCGGCAGTAAATACACCTAAATCATAAATACGCATCGCTTTAATGGCGAAATTTGTAAAGTTTTCATCCGCACTTCCAAACAACATTAAGATAATATGAGGAATCAACATAAACATCGCCCATCCCAAAGCTGTTACACCAGTGGCAACATTACTTGCGATACGATACGTCTTTTTGATACGTTTTGGCTGATTTGCCCCTTTATTAAAGCCTAAAATAGGCTGGGCACCAATACCGATTCCAATACATATAGAAATAATAATCATAGAAACCTTCATAACGATTCCCATCGCAGATAATGCAACATCTCCGGTTACACTTGTCTGATCTCCATAATATACAAGAGAGTTATTTAATACAATTTGAAGAATCGTGGAAGATAACTGTGTAATACAACTGGAAATACCAAGGGAAAATGCAGCTTTGATAATGATACCATTTGGCTTCATATGATCAAAACGTAAACGCATATTTCCTTTCTTCATGAAATAATATACTAAAATAATGGTTGCGATAATCTGTGATGTAATGGTTGCGATTGCGGCACCTTTTACTCCCCAGTGGAACACAAAAATATAGACAGGGTCAAGCACACAGTTTAATAATGCGCCTGTGACCATACTCATCATTGCAATATTTGGACTTCCATCCGTTCTCGCCATATTACTTAATCCAATACCTAATAAGTTAAATACCGTACCAATTAAAATGATGCCTGCATAATCTCTTGCATATCCCATATTCTTTGGTGTAGCGCCAAAAATGGTTAAAATTGGATCAAGGAATACCAGACCGATAACAGTTAACACAATTCCTATAACAACCAGCAATATAAAAACATTCCCCAATGTATTTTCTGCTTCATCATCCTTTTTTTCACCAAGCTTGATGGCAGCATAAGCGCTTCCTCCAGCACCTAGCATGGTTCCTACCGCAAGGATAATCGTAACGATAGGAAAAGCAACGGTTGTTGCGGCATTTCCTAAATAACCAACACCCTGTCCGATAAATATCTGGTCAACGATATTATATACCGCATTTACCAACATGGATATGACGGAAGGAATTGCAAATTTCATTAATAATCTACCAATTGGCTGATAACCCAATGGATTTTTCGTTCTAGCTTTTTTCTCTACTGCTTCCATAACCTACCCTCTTTCTTTTACCTTTCGCATGAGCTTTTGCATTTTGAGCGATTCTCTGCATACCTTTTTCGATTTCATCTGCTTCTTCTTTACTCATACCCTCTGTGATGATTCCACGCCAGTCGGCAATCACCTGATCAATGATGGGCATCAGCGATTCACCCTTCTGTGTCACATATAAACGAATGATACGCTTATCATTTTCATCTGCTTTTCTTATGATATAGTTTTCCTGTTCCAGTTTTTTAACTGCTCTAGCGGTAGTGCCTTTATCATAAAAACCTTTCTCCGCAAGTTCTTGTTGGGATATCCCTGGATGTTTATGAATTCGCATAAGAAAAAACTGCTGTCCACTGCCGATGTGGTACGGTGCCAGCTGTTCATCATAATATATTTGTGATATTCGATATAAGATAGAAGCATATTTATTGATTCCAGGCATATGCCTATCACCTCTTTGATTTCGTTGCGCCTGCAACCGTTATATTATAGCCCAATCTTCAGGCATTCGCAAGAAAGGGGTTAAAATTTTTTACATTCAATTTTAAAAAGCTGTTGAAATCTCTTACAACCCTGGGTATTCCCCATGTTTTAGACAGTCCCCAAGCTTTGTATATCGCAATAACTTTTATGCGTATTATAATGAAAGCAGATAAAGAAAGTGGGATGTTTATGAAAATCTATTTTGATATGGACAGTTTTGATTATCCACAGGAATTACGAAATAACTGGAACAAACGTCTTCGTTCTATGCGTATCATTGCATTGTTGTTGTCAATACTGATGATGATTCTTGGTGTGGTATGTTTTCTGTATCCAGTAAAAACCATGGGCGTGTTGGAAAAGAGTGCTGCTTTTCTGATTCTGGTTGCTGGCGTTTATGAAATTATCAATTACTTCAAAACTCCAGTATACTTTCGTCAGGCATTTGAATTGTTCACTGGTATCTGTAATATCCTTCTGGGATGCTTATTGTTGTTTTCTCCAGCATCACTTGGCTTATCCACCTTCAGCTGGTTATTTGCGATGATTTCATTCATCACAGGTATTGGTCTATTACATTTTTCTAGTCAACTTCGATTTTTTGGTATCATTGGCACAAGCTGGATGGTTGTAGATGGTATATTGGCAATTCTTCTTGCGCTACTGTTGATTATGATGCCTATGGCTGGTCCTTTGATGATTAGTTACTTACTGGCATGTTACTTATGTATCGGTGGTATCATTCTCCTCATTGAAACTATCAATTTAAAAGATCTTAAAATATAAGAGAAAAGCTTCAGGAGTTCCCCTGAAGCTTTATTTTGCCCGATAGATTATGTTTCCTTCTTTTATCGTACACAATACTTTAATATCCGCCAGATCCTTTGTATTTACAGTAAGAGGATTATGATCAAGGATCACAAAATCTGCCAGTTTTCCTTCTTCTATACTGCCTTTGCGAGCTTCTTCAAAGTACTGATACGCACCATATATAGTATTTGCTTTCAATGCATCCCAAACACTCACAGCCTGCTCTTTCCCAATAGATATACCCGTTCTGGTTTTACGATTCACTGCGCACCAGATACTCTTCATGATATCGCATGGTACCACAGGACTGTCCTGATGAAAGGTATAAGGAAGTCCTTCCTCTACAGCTGTTTTCACAGGGGATATCTGACATGCACGCTCATATCCAAAGTTTTCTATATGAATATCTCCCCAATACCATGTATGTGCCACAAAGAAAGATGGCATCATACCGATCGCTTTCATGCGTTTTAATTCCTCTTTTCGTACCAGTTGTGCATGAATCATGACTGCACGTATATCCTTTGCCTTTGGATATTTCTCCATGACCTTTTCAAACTGATCCACATATTGTTTAGCAGCTGCATCTCCATTACAATGTGCAATGATTTGATGATGTTGTTTCACACTTGTTTCTATATACTGATATAATTGATCATCCTGTAATGCGGGATATCCACATTGATGATCGCCTTTATATGGTGTTAACATCCATGCCGTTTTTCCCTGAGGGGAACCATCCAGAAAGACTTTGTATCCCCCTAATTTGAAGTGATGATGATAATCTTCAAAATATGGCCGACAACTTTCTTCTAAATCACCAGCTTTTGCTAGATCCAGATATCCAATTATATCCTGATGAAAAATCCCCTGATCTGCGGCTGCCTTTAATAGCGCAAATAATTCTCTTGTGACCATGCCATCCTGAATGGTGGTAATGCCATAACTTGCATAAATATCCTGTGCCTGTTTCATTAAATCAAATAACTGAGAAATATCGGGCATTGGCACACGCTTTTGAAAAGTCAAAAAAGCATTTTCTTCCATATAGCCACTAAACTTGTCTTTTGCATCTCTACCATAACGCCCACCCTGTGGATCAATCATATCCTCTTTGATATCTAACAGCTTCAAAGCTTTAGAATTCGCAACACCCATGTGAGAAGAAATATGTGTGATATAGATAGGAGTATCCTGACTGATTTCATCCAGCACATAGCGATCAGGATGTTTCTTTTCTTTCAAAAAGTTATGATCATATCCTGTACCAATCAACCATTCATTTTCCTTTAAACCATGTTTTTCTTGAAAAATCTTCATGAGCTTTACGATATCCGCAAAACTTTTAGCATTTGCTAAATCACATAAACGAAGGGAATTCGCTACAGAAACAAAGTGACTGTGCCCATCAATAAAACCTGGCAGCATGCATGTTCCCTGTAAATCAATCACCCTGCTGTCTTTTCTTTGATATGTAAATGCTTTTTGCTTATCTCCCACAAAAACAATCTTGCCATTTTCCTCAACAACAGCCTCTGCGCTGTCCTGACCTTCCTTCATGGTAAGAATATCTCCATTTATATATATGACATTCATAGTCTTCCTCCTTGGATCAGGTATACCCTGTTCTTATGATGCCAGATTTTGACGTTTTTATGAATCACTTGATTTCTTTGATTTGAATATGTTTCTCTTGTATACAATATTGACGATGAAAGACTTCCTGTATAAGCTTTCGATCATGAGATACTGCAATGATACATCCATCAAATGTAGATAAAATCCTTCGAATGGTTGGATTGGTAAGCGGTGAAAGATTTCGTGTAGGCTCATCCAATAATAAAACATTGCTTTTCTTTTTGATTGCCTGAATGAGATAAAGCTTTGCCTTTTGTCCTTCACTCAACTCATGAACACAGTGCTCCATTTCATCTCTGGTAAATTTCATCCTGCCTAATAATTCACGAACCATTGTGATTTCTTCCCAATCGCCTTCTTCTGATAAAAAGGATACTGGTGTATCATCTGGATGGAATAAATCAGCATAATTTTGGGGCATATAGCACAAGCGTATATCCTGACGACTTTGTAGTAATTGATAAATCTGTTTCATCAACACACTTTTTCCACAGCCGTTATTACCCGTTATCACGATTTTATCTTTTCCATAGATTTGTAAAGGCACATCATAAATCAGTACCTTATTTTCTATCTGAATATCTTTGATCATCGTATCTAATATGACTTTTGTGGCTGGCAGCCCACATGGTGGAAAATAAACATCAATCGCTTCTTCCACACTATCCACATGCGAATAGCTTTCTGTATCAAAACGACGTTCTAATGCTTTGATATTTTTCATTTTCTTTTTCAGCAGTCTTGCCTGTCCAGGATTTCTTACCGTATCATTTAATGCGTCATGAACAGCATTCATCTGATCATTCAGCCTGATTTTCTTTTTCATATATTCCTGTTTTTCTTTATGCGCTATCTGAAGCTCTTTTTCTCGTTTCTGATAACGTTCTTCTACATATGTCGAATATTTTCCACGATAAATATTTGCTTTTGCTTTTGTTTTCTTATTCAGCTGTTCTAGATGAATCAATACGTCTGCACATTCTTCTAATAATGTTTCATCATGTGAGATAAACATCACTGGTATTGTTAATGACTTAATAAACTGCTCCAGCCATTTTAATGTTTCCATATCTAAATCATTCGTTGGTTCATCCAGCAATAATAAATCCATTGGTTCATGCATCAGCTTCAACAATTGAAGCTTTACCTTTTCTCCACCGCTTAATGATCCTACACACTGATTTCTTTGTATAAAATCCCCAGGGAGAAACAAACGCTGACACATTTTTTCATATGCTAATAATTCATTATACTGGTGTGGTTCAATTTCATCTTCCACATCCTTTTTCAACAGATATTCATAAAGCTGTACATCCTTCCATTTGGGATGTATGTGTTGTTCAAAATATGCGATATTTTGAAAATCTGTTACAATGTCACCTTCGATAACCGTATAGTCTTCTATTAATATTTTATCTTTGATTGCTTTTAAAAGCGTTGATTTCCCATTCCCTTCTTCACCGATAATTCCTACTTTATCGTTATTTCCCAGGGAATAATTAAAATTTTCAATTAATATATGATTTTTTAAATCCTTAATGGTTAAATTTTTTATTTGCAGCATAAGATGCACCTCCTGTTAGAGGCTATCGATAACAATGACATTGGATACAACGAAAAAAACAGCTATGATATTTTCGTGATCTGTTGAATAATCATTGGTTATCTATACATCTTATCACTCCTCACTCTAATGAGTAGTTTAACAAAACTCACTTCATTTGTCTACCATTTTTGGAATAAAATCACATAGAAAAGACATAACACACGGTTATGTCCTATCATGGAATAGTAGATGAATATATAAAATATCCTTTTTATAATTTGCATATATTTCCCCATGCATTTGTTCACATAAGCTTTTCGCTATAGATAAACCAAGCCCTGTGGACTTCATCCCATTTTCTACTGTATAAAAACGGTCAAACAACTTGCCTACCGTTGTCTCATCAAGTGCTGGCGCATGATTGGAAAAAATCATTTCTCCAGTATTAAGTAACACTATTTTAAAATCTCCAGTGCTGTATTTGATCACATTGCTCACGATATTATTTAAGATACGAGAAAGCGCATTTTGATTGATATGCACTTTGATTTCCTGTTCACAAAACACAATTTCCGGTGTAATATGACATCCCTTCAAAGATACATAATTGGCAGATAAACATTCCTCAATCGCCCGTTTTAATTCCACTACTTCAAAACTTTCTTTCGCTTCACTTAGAAAAACAGAATAATGAAACAATTCTTCTGTTAACTGCTTCAATGCATCCATGCGTCCTTTTATGATATGGATATAACGTGCTGCATCCTCAGACTTATCCTCTTTCTCTAATAAATCCAAATATCCATATACCGCAGTTAATGGTGTACGAAGATCATGAGAGATATTTGTAACAGCATCTTTTAATTCTAAATCGCCCTGTTGATAGCGCTGGCGTAATTCACGTAAATGAACCAGCTCCACATTTAAACAAACAGCCAGTTCCTCTATTTTTTTATCATGGGAAGATATCGAAATTAAAGTATTGGTATCATGATGAAGCTTATCCATGACGCCTGTTTGTATCTCTTTCATTGATTGACGCATCCAATGGATTTTATAGCACAATAACAAAATTATGATGATACATAGCAATAATAGATATATCATGATACCACCTCGTTTCTATTTTAAATCTTTTTGTTTAAACAGATATATACCAATTCCACTAGTAATGATACAAATCATGCCAGAATATATCATCAACACAACTGGTTTTTCTATCTGCATAGAAGCACACTGAACCACCTGATCACCAGGTAAAAAATCATTTAAGAACGCATATACATCACGTTTTGCACCTTCTAGATAATTAGGATTCAATTCTTCTTTTTCTTCCATTTCTCCATCTTGTAAAACATTATAAGCAGGATACATTTTTGGTTCTTCTAAACGGGCGTTGATATATATTCCAATCATGATCAAAATAAACACACTCATCATACATACAATCGAAGATATTGCTTTACTTGAACTAATCATGGACACCGCTGTATAGATACAGGTGAATGCCAGACAAAGTATATAAGCCAGACAAACAATCTGTAAAACATAGGAAACATCTGATTTAAAAAAGCCTAGCAAAGGTATTCCTACACATAAATAAACTATTAAGAATATGGTACAAAGCAAAAACATCACAATCGCATTGGTTATCAGATTCGACAGATAAATATCTAATCGCTTATGTCCAATCATGATTTTATTGCGAATAGTGCCATCACTGTATTCTCTTCCCACAAATAAGCTACAAAAAATTGCCAGTAAGATGGGCACAAATATTGCATATACACTAAATCCACCTTCTAAATAAGTGATATATCCTGTATGCTTCATTCCAACATATCGTATGATGGGATATATAACTGCGACAACGATCATATAGATGACACAGCCCCAAAAACATGTGTTTTTTCTAAGACGCAGGAAATTTGCGGACAACAGTTTATTCATGTCGGCCACCTCCCACCAGATTAATATAATAATTTTCTAGACTTTCATCATGTTCATTGATTCTATCGATGATACAGCCTTCCTCCAAAAGCTTTAATGTTAATTCTGTGACATTAATTTTTCCATAAATATCTGCTTCTTTTGTGGATAATATTTTATAGTCCATACGCATATCATCCAGAATACGGGAAAGAATCGCTGTATCTGATACCTGTATACGTACACATTTTCTACAGGCAGCTTCCAAATCTTTTGCACTGATTTCCTTTACAATCATTCCATGATCTATAAAGCCATAATGTGTAGCAAGTCTGGATAATTCATCAAGAATATGACTGGATATCAAAATTGTGATTTGATATTCTTTATTTAATTTTAAAATCAATTCTCTGATTTCAATGATACCCTCCGGATCAAGACCATTCACTGGCTCATCTAAAACTAGAAAGTCTGGGTTGCCCGCAAGTGCAATCGCAATGCCCAGTCGTTGACGCATGCCTAAAGAAAAATTTTTCGCTTTCTTTTTTTCTGTCTGATCTAATCCTACCAGATGAAGCAGCTTGTTTATGCCATCATCTGATGGCAAACCTAAGATGCGATATTGTTCCTTTAGATTATCCCTTGCACTCATATCTAAATATATGGAGGGTGTTTCCACAACTGCGCCAATTCTTTTTCGTACATCATGAATTTTCGCATCATCATGTGCTACGCCATATAAAGAAAAACTTCCCTTGGTTGGTTTTTGTAAACCACATAATAAACGAATCAACGTTGTTTTTCCTGCTCCATTCTTTCCCACAAACCCATAAATAGAACCCTTTGGGACATGCATATTCAAATGATTTAACGCATCAAAATGCTTATAGGTTTTCTCTAATGCATTGGTTGTAAATATATATTCCATTTCTTATACCTCCTTGTTTTCACAGCCTTATTATATAAATAAAAGGTTAAGGAAGCAGTTAAGAAAAACGTTAAGAAATCGTAAAGAATCAGTTTTCTTTCATTTTAAATCCAATTCCCCATACTGCCTCTATATATTCTTGATCACTTACACTCCGTAATTTCCTGCGCAAATTGCTGATGTGTACTTTCAAAGAACTTTCTACACAATCCAAAGTATCCATACGAATTTCATCTAATATATTTGATTTCGTATATACCTGGGATGGATTCTGCATTAACAATTTTAAAATGGCATATTCTGTTTTCGTAAGCTTGATTTCCTGTTTAAGTTCATATACTTTGTGTGTCTGTAAATCTAGTGTAATATCATGAAAATGAAGAATATGAGATGTTGGAGATTTTATCTTTCTTAGCTGTACAGTGATTCTTGCAAGTAATTCTGCCATATCAAATGGCTTTGTGATATAATCATTTGCACCTTGTAGTAATAGATTTACTTTATCAGATGTATCCACTTTAGCACTCACAACAATGACCGGAATCGAAGCCATCTTTGGCAGGATTTCCTCCCCATTTAAACCTGGCAGCATTAGATCCAATAATATCAAATCAGGATGCTGTTTAGATAAATAAAGAAGTGCTTCCGTACCAGAATATGCTCTTGCGACATCATATCCTTCCCTCACTAAAGTTTCCTCTATTACATTTCCAATATGTATATCATCATCAATGACTAAAATCTGCTTCACAGAATACCACCTCGTTATTCATTACATAAAGTATATCGGTTTCATTATGATAATTCAACTATATTATCTATTATAAAATCTGTGAAAAAGGCCATACTGTGAGCAGAGGTGATTTCATGAAAGAATCCTATTGGATCAAACACACAAAATGTGATAAACATTATCCTAAAGTCGAACAAGATTTATATACCAATATTGCGATTGTTGGTGCTGGATTAACCGGCCTTACAACTGCTTATTACACCAGTAAAGCTACATCAGAAATCATGATTTTTGAATCTGATCAAATTGGTTATGGAGCGAGCGGAAGAAATACTGGCAAAATAACGTTCCAACATGGACTGTTATACCATACATTAATTGAAAAGTATGATCGTATCTTTGCGAAACGCTATTATAAAGCACAACATGATGCGATGATTTCCATTGACGCAATAATTAAGGAGCATCATATTGATTGTGAATATCAGAAAAGCGATGCCATTGTTTATACCAATGATGCCGCAAAAGTTGCGGATATCCAAGATGAATACCAAGCATATCTTGATTTAGATATCCCTTGTGAATACGTTCGCTGTAAAGATGAACCAACTTATATGGAAGCTGGTCTTTTAATCAAAGATCAAGCGAAATTCAATCCATATGCATACTGTTTAGGATTAAGCGATATATTGGATGAACAACAGATACAGATATATGAGCATAGTGCTTTAAGAGATATGAAGCAAAAGGATGATGGTTATGAATTATCTATTAATGGATGTATTGTTCATGCCAACAAAGTTGTATTCACATGTCAATTTCCTTTTATTGATCACATGCATTTATACTTTGCCCGTATGCGCCCGATTCAGGAATCATTATGTGCCGCAAAAATCACACAGAAACAGTCAAATCTAATGATCATTAATGCAGAAAAGCCAATGCATAGTGCCAATATTTTTGAAGAAAATATCGTCATGGCTGGTAATCAGCATAAATCAGGTCAAGGTACATCGCAACAACATGAGGACTTTGAAAAAAGCTTATATGCACTATATCCAATACACGAAATCAGTGAAGAATGGTCAAATGAAGATTACTTTACTTTTGATTATTTGCCATTAATTGGAAAGCTGGATAAGCACAATGCGGATTTATTATTTGCTAGTGGTTATAATGCATGGGGCAATACCACCAGCAATATGGCTGCCAAAATACTGAGTGCTTATTTATTAGATCAATATAGTAATTATGCAATGTTAACATCTCCACAACGTACTTCATTCTTTTCTTTGCCTTTCTTAAAAGAGAATATGAATACCGCTGTTCATTTTATAAAAAGCAAACTTCAAAAGGGAGAATTTGATTATCCTTTGAAAAAAGAAGCAAAGCAAATGGAGATTGATGGGCATTTATATGGTGTATATCGTGATGAACAGGATGAATTATTTATTGTGGATATTACTTGCCCACATATGGGATGTATCTGTAGTTTTAATCATGTGGATAAAACCTGGGATTGTCCATGTCATGGGTCACGCTTTTCCTACACAGGTGAGGTCATTAAAGGACCTGCAGGATATCATTTACATGCCATTGGCGATGATTTAAATACTGTAGATCCTCATGTCACAAAAAATCGAAACTAAATTTTCTTAAGCAGCAGGGCTCTCATTTAACGAGAGTCCTGTTTTATTGACTTTATGTATCAATTGCCTTACCATGTACTTGGAGGGGTATTATGGAAAACTTTGGCATTATTATAAAAAGAAATCGAGAAGAAAAAGGGTGGACACAAAAAGAACTTGCGCAAAAACTTCATGTTTCAGATAAAGCTATATCTCGTTATGAAACTGGTAAAGGATATCCTGACATCACCATGCTGCCTGCCATCGCGAGAATATTAGAACTAAATTATAATGAATTATTAGATGGTAATGAATATATTATCAAACGTAAAAAGAAACGCTTATTTATACTGAAAATAATAATTTTATCGCTTGTGTTTATTTGCCTGCTGTTCGTAATTTCAAATATGGCTACACCACACGATAGGAAATATACAATAAAAGAACAATTGATTCAAGCTGATGAATTATCAATAAATTATCTATCGCTAAAATTTTATTCTAGTCTAGGTGAACTACTCCCAGCTATAGAGCAGGGAGCTTCTGGCTTATCCATTATTTGTACAAGCTAGAATTTTTCGTATCTGTATCTGATCGTGTTTACAATTAGATACACATGACTGGTACGTTCACTGTACCTCTATACCATCGCTCTTTGAGTTTTGGCTTACATGGATATACTTTTCTTATGATATTGCTTGCGCCATTGATATCTGCATTTATCAAGATACCTTCTTTACTTCTGTACAAGCCTCGTTTTATTCGTTTCCCACTAAATGTATATTCCTTTTCTTCTTCGCCATAACAAGGTATTTGATCCTCGTCTATACTACTGGCTTTGGATGTATAGCTTTCTTCTGTTATCATTACTTTGATGCCGGCTGCTTCTGCTTTATACTTGATCATTTTGATGAATTTCTGAAATGGCATCTGCACAAAATTCTGATTGTTCTTCTTGCCTAGATTGATGTTCTGTTTCCAATCCTTATTGTTGCCGATCACGATGACTTCAACGTTTTCTTCCATACATGTATCAACGATCTTTCTTAATTTCTTATGCATGAAATCATCCATTTGATTGTTGCGTCTTCTTGTTTCACGTTTCATCCTTTTCGTTCTGATATGAGTTTCTTGTTTCTTGCCTTTTAAGTGCTCAGATTGTAAATGCGCCATGACTTTATTGTATCTTTGATTTACCGACTTTGCTTTCCTTCCTTTTACGATGACTGGCTGATGCCCTGTAGTGAAAGCAATACTTGCCAAGTTGTTGACACCGATATCGATACCAGCGATCCTTTCTGTTGTTTCTACATCTACAGTATCTTCTACAGCTTTGATCTCATATACGATCTCCATAACGATATGATCTTCTTCTGGCACCAAACGTATTTGTTTAAAGTCCTTATCCATCATATCTAATTTTCCGATATAGAATCTATCACTTGGAAATCCATGCTTCTTCACTATTTTAGGGAATTGGACATAACCACCTTTCTTATCTTTTCTGATATCACAAGATAGATTGGTAAAAGTCGCAGTTTTATAACCATTTTTGTCTGCATAATTTGGGATATGTGGTGCAGCTTTTAAGCTTGTTGGATCGTTACGATATTTCTTTAGAATTTTGAAAAAGCTATCCCAGTCACGCATCAACATCCTCAATACCTGTTGAGCTACATGAGAGTGCAATGCACGATAGTCAACTTGATTCATTACTTTGAACAGACCATCCAAAAGCTCATAGGAAACGAATCTGTTTTCTTCATTGATTTTTGAGAACATTTTACCTGGCTTTTTCTTCTTCTGTTTTGTTTTCTTATCATACAATCGTATTTCATTTAATTGATCAATGACACCATTGAGATCGTTGATCACATTCGCTTCATTAAGAAATCTATCCTGTGGAGATTTGATAGCACCACTATAAGCATTACGGATATAGAACATCCCAATATTATAGAGGTTTTTCGCAAGATGAGTCACAAGTAGAAATGGTTCATAAAACGTATGAGTAGGCTTTATAATACAGCGAAAGACACGGTAATTCTTATCATCAGGTTCTTTTTCTTTAACCATGTAAGCACCTCTTTTCTATTTTGTAATTAAGTTAATGATAGCACAGAAAGAGAGGAAATGCTTACAAAGATTATGTGGAATATTGTGATAGAAAAAATAGAGACAAGAAGAAAGAAAAGACAAGAAATTTTCATATTGCTGCATTCACGCCCAAAGGGTGCACAGCGTGTATTCCAACTTACTTGTCGCCGTTGAAGTCGGAGTCTTCTGCCTGTTTTTGGATAAAAGTAATGATAGATACTATCTAATTATTTGTAGTAATACGAATGATATCACCCAGATGTCTTTAAAAGATCATATCATACAGCTTGAAGGTGAAAAAGCCTTATATTTGACACCATACATTCATATCATAGAGATTCCAAAAAAATATGCCGATAATACTTTCTATTACAATGGAAATACGATAGATCCACTGAATTTTACAACAATTCTATATCCAGAAAGATAAGAAAAATCAACCGCTATGAGATATTTAAAAGGTTGCTTTTTCTTATAATATTCCTTAAAGAATTTAAGGGATGGAGTGCCACTTACACTCCATCCCTTTTACATAAGCTAGCATCTTTTGATGCCACCTAATACTAGCATTCTTATTATAGCTTGATGTCTTTCACCATTCAACTATAAATTCATATTTTTTGTTGTTTACTTTATATAATATTTATGCTTATTAATTTTTTATAAGTTATTTTAACTTTTTTATAGAAAATTTAGGATTTTCATACCTTTTTTACGTATATGTATAATTGAGGAGGTTAAGTATATGGTACTTGAATTACAACGTGCCAGAACTTTAGGAAGGAAGGTCATGTGTATAATGGATTATTTGGTTATGTTATACTTATTGCTTAATATGACGTATGTCTTATTAGTAACTGTATACACAATCATTTCTTCAATACACGAGAACAAAAAGCAATAGCTTTCCTCTTGTAGAAGAATGTTTTGGGGGAACACCCCAGTAAGGTGTACATAATGGGTGAGTGGCGTTGCTTTGAAGTTTCTGCCTTTGCCTAATACTGGTACTCCTTAAAGAATTTAAGGGATGGAGTGACTACAACGCTCCATCCCTTTTACATAAGCTAGCATCTTTCGATGCAACCTAATACTGGCATCCTTATTATAACTTGATGTCATTCATTATTCAACTATAAATTCATATTTTTTTGTTAATTTTATGATTCGAATATGATAATGTCTTAATGAAACCAAATTGATTTTGTCTTTA
>NZ_QVFI01000014.1:0-105044 GCF_003433845.1 Absiella sp. AM09-50 | reverse complement strand
GAGGTACTAGCAATTGGTTTTTTTCTAGTGTCCGTTTTACAGGGTACAGTTTAATTTTCAAATGCTTTTCTAATCCAAGATTGGTATTGGATTCCGCTTGTTATGTGAGGTTAATCAATGAAGGATAAAGAAATTCACGAATTCGTAGAAAATACTATAAAAAGCAACCATTTAACTAGTTTTGTTGATTCGAGCTGTTTTAATAATCCTAGAGAAGAATATGTATATAATTCAGCAAAGAGACTTTTAAAAACTTGGTTTAATTTACAAGAACCCCCCCTCTATAAAGTAGATTTTGAATGTTCTTTACGTAATTATTTATCGATAGTAAAAACAACAATAAACATTCCAAATTACGAGCCCTCATCAAAATTTGAAGAATTAGGGTTACATTATGATAGTGACTTGGGGAAAATATGGGCAAACTTAACTATTCCTTCGTTTTTTAATAGTACATTTGTGAAACAGCTATATATGCAAAACTATGTGGAAGAAGAACAAGATTTGATACATTCTTTACATACAAATGGATTCATTAGAAAAATAACAGGTTTTGAATATTTCAAAAGTAACGAACAAAAATTAGCAGTAATGGGTTCTTTAAGAGTCCCCAATGGTTATTCTTGTTTGGTTTCAATGACTACTGGAGGTGGAAAAAGCTTAATTACACAAACTATAGCGTATCAAAATGTGGGATTAACCATTGTAATAGTCCCTACTATTTCTTTAATGCTAGATCAATATAATAATGCTAGAGAAATTATTAAGTCAGAAGTCGATAATGAAATTTTTTATTATTACAGTAACGTTTCTTTAGAGAAGTTTTGTACTGCATTAAAGAATAAAACTGCTAGACTTTTGTTTGTGTCTCCGGAGAGCTTGATAAAAAATAAAGTTTTAAGAGAGAAAATCGAAGAGGCAAATTGTAATCATTATTTAAAAAATATTGTTATTGATGAAGCACATATAATAATTGAGTGGGGTTCCTCGTTTAGAATTGATTTTCAATGTTTGGATGCATTAAGAAAGAATTTTATTAATGTAAATAGTGAACTGAGAACATTTTTGCTTTCAGCTACATATAGTGATACAACAATAAGACAGTTGAAAATGTTTTATTCAACTATGGATAAATGGATTGAAATACGCTGTGAAAGGTTGCGACATGAAACAAGATTTGATGTCATAAAGTGTGATAACTATGGTGAAAAATTAAATAAAATTTATAGTGCGATAGATTATTTACCAAGACCTATGATTGTATATGTCAAGTCTCCGGATGATGCTGTAAATCTCAAAAAAAATTTGGAGAATCGTGGTTACAATAACGCGAAAACTTTTACAGGTATAACCAAGAACGAAGAAAGACTTCAGATAATCGAAGAATGGAAAAATGGGGATTTCGATTTGATGATTGCTACATGTGCATTCGGAGTCGGAGTTGATAAAAAAGATGTTAGAACTGTTTTACATACTTATATTCCTGAAAATCCAAATAAATATTATCAAGAAGCTGGAAGAGGTGGCAGAGATGGATTGCCTTGCTTAAGCACAATCATCTATACAAACCAAGATGTTGATTCTGCATTTAATTTTGTAAGTAAAGTAATTACTACTGAAAAATTAATAGGAAGATGGTTTAGCATGCTTTTAAGTAATAAAACACAACCCCTTCATAATTCACAATATTTAATAGATACTTATGTAAAGCCAAAATATAATTCTAACGAAGAATTTATTGATTCAATAAGTAGTCAGGATATAAACTGGAATGTATATGTAATTTTGTTTTTGAGACGTAATGGCTTTATAACGATTGATGATATACAGTATGTAAATCAAAAATATGTGTTTTATATTACGATTCTTGAACGTAAACTTTTAGCAAAAAATGATGAGACATTTTCTGTTATAGATAATGCTAGAAATAATGAGTGGAAGAACACTGAGCGCGAATTCACTTTAATGAGAAATAACTTGAAAAAAGTTGGAAAATGTTGTTGGTCCGATATGTTTACAAAGATATATAGAAAAACAGATGAATACTGTGCTGGCTGCAATGAACATATGGATGTTATTAACTTTGAAGATTCGAAAACATTAAAAGCTGATATTACAGGACCGTTATCTTCAATAAGTTTAGATATTAATAGTTATATGCTTGGTACCAAATGCATGTTGTTAGTCAGTAAGGCGTATGAATATGAAATTCTAAACATCATAGATTTGGGAATTAATACTTTTGTCTCGGATGAGTATATGTTAGAAAGGATAATAGAGTCTACAAAAAAATTAGAGAATAACTTTTCAACCTTGTTTACATGTAACTATAGAGAGTTTTTAGAATTGATTTCATTAAATAGATACTATATGTCAGGTGTTATTGGGATATATTTTCCAGTAGAAATATCTTTACAAAATAGATTGATAAATATAATTGAAAAATGTATTAATGATGAGAATATGAGGTTTATATTATTTGCTGCTGATGATCCATTTATTATAAATAAAAATAAAAGATTATCAGAATTATCTGTTATTCAGCACTATAAGCAATTGTAAAACGGATGGAGATGAAAAAATGTTTGATAACAATATTAAAACGGAACCAATACCTGAAAGGGTATTTGAATTGTGTAAGATGGTATCAAAATCGGAAGTAGACGATTCTGTTGTAAGAGAAAGAATGGAACCTAAAGGATTAAATCATAGCTCAACATCGTATTATCCAATTATTAGAGAAGTATGCATTCAAGAACTTAAATTGATAGAGAAAGAAAATGATAAATTAAGATTTATCGGCGATAAGAAGATATTGAAAAATTATGATACATTTCGAATGTATTGTAATTCAATTGTATTTTGTAACCAAGATACAAATTTTTATAAAATTGTAAAATGTTTCTTGGAATCCAATGCTACGTGGTTGAAATATAAAACTTTAACAGATGCAAATATAAGACGAGAAATTCAAGAAAAAGAAAATATATCATTGGTTAGTGAACAGATGATGCTTGGCAGTAGGTTTTGGGTCTCGTTTTTAGGATTTGGTTATATTCAAGAAGGAGTAGCGATGTTTTTTTTACCAAATATGCATGTGGCATTAAAAGACTTTTGCATAATGGCAAATCTAGAAAAAAATAAAGAGTATTCTATAAAGGAATTTGTTGAGAGAATATACAAATATGCATCGGTAGCTCTACAAAATGCAATAAATACGAAAGAATTTAATTTAGCGATGTCTAATGCATTGAGACAAATGCATGATGAAAAAGAAATAGTAATAAAAAAGAACCTTGATAGTAGAGAGAAATGGAGATTGTTTTGTGATAACACGCACGAGTTCACAGATGAAATCACCCATATCGTGTATAAAGGAGTGAAAAAATCATGAATAAAGAAGTTGTGTTAACAAGATTTAGAGATGTATTGAATGTCGATTCAATTAATGCTTCTCAAGCTGATTTTTTATCAACCCATGTACCATTTAGAAAAATTACTGTGACAAACGATTTATCTGGAACACCGATTTCAGAGCATATTTCTGAAGAGGAAGTATTTAATAACTACTTTGAAGATTCTTCTCAATATAATCAACATCAGCTGATTGTTGTGGATGGTTCAAGTGGATCAGGAAAATCTCATTTTATTCGTTGGATAGAAGCGAAACTATCTGCCGAAGAAACAAAAAATGATGTGGTTTTAATGATTCGTAGAAGTGATAATACATTAAAAGGTACTATTAAACAGTTTTTAAATATTGATGAAGTTAAAAATATTCGAAACAAAGATATCTATGAAAGATTAGTGAAAGCTAATCAAAATGTAAGTGAACAAAAATTTAAATTTGAAATTTATCATAAGTTTTTAGTTGAAATTGCAGATGATAATGAATCAATATTGTCTTCAAGTGATAGGAAAAATTTCAGAGAATTATTATCAAGTTCTGAATTTGAGGAAAGAATGCTTATGGCGGGGGGACCAATAGAGCGTATTTACAGCAAAATCGTTGATAGCAATACCGAATTAGGTGAAGATGTTCTTGCATTATTTGATGTTGAGGATTTCATACTAGACTATGATTTCAACATGAAATTGAAGAATAATGCGAGTAAGAGAGCTGTAAAGATGGCTAACAAACTATTGCCAGAAGATGATGGAAGTTTTCCTGATGAAGACTGTAATCCCAAAAAGTTAGTCGAATATATGAATTCAAAAGTTGAACCTGTCATTAAAGCGTGTGCAGGCTTAGAACCTGGAGATTTTCAACAAATTTTTAAAGAAATTAGGCAAGAATTATATTCTCAAGGAAAAAATCTTATACTTTTAATCGAGGATATAACTTCTTGCACAGGTATAAATAGAGATTTGCTTGATGCATTAATTGTAGAGCATACAGGGTCAAATAAAGTAGATAAAATGTGTCGATTAACCTCTGTTATAGGAACTACAACTGAATATTTCCGAGAATTCCGTTCAAATTACTTGGATCGAATAACAACAATGATAACAATTGAAGATGGGGCTATTGGAAATATTCAAGATGATCTAATTCAATTTGTAGCTAAGTATTTGAATGTGATGTCACTGAATACAGAAGAAATTACTAAATGGTATCAAGATGGTGCTATAGATAAAGAATATCCTGTACACGAGGAAACAGAAGTGAAAAACTGGGATTCATATACTTATCTTGGTAAAAAAATAAGTTTGTATCCATTCACAAAAAAAGCCATTATAAATCTATACAATGGAATAGATGTGCATAAAACTCCTAGATACATAATAAGAAAAATTATAGAGCCAGCAGTAGAAAGTATAATCCAAGATAAAAAATTATTTCCTAAATTTTTACTTTCTAAAAAACCAAATTTAAGCTTTGATGTTATTGATAGAGTTAAAAACACTGTTGTAAACATGCAATTAAATGAAGATGAAAAAGATATTTTTACAAAAAAAATATTTGCTATCTTAGGTTATTGGGGTGATGGTAATCTAGATACTAGCAGAGAAGGATATATTGGAGGAATTAGTACGGCGGTGTTTAAAGAATTTGATTTGACTACATTTGCAGAACGATTGCTGGGAACCTCTATGGATAATGTTATTTATGAAAGCGATAGTGTTGATGAAGCATCAGAACAGGCTGTTGAAATCCAAGTACCTCATCCTTCTTCAGAAATCTTAGAACCTATTAAAAAACCAATAGTAAATAAAGCTTTTGAAGATTTTACGAAAATTTTATCTGAGTGGCATTATGATAAAAAAAGTTTCACAAAAGCGTATCAAGTAAGGGATGAAATAAAAAAATTTATTTTCGCAAATATTTCATGGCAACAAGAAGGAGTCCCACTTGTATCTGTTCAAATGGTCGAAAAGTCAAGTTATGACTTAGTAGAAATAGAGCGACAAGATAAAAAAGTTGGAAAAGGACTCGTGTTATTAAAAGATGATGACGAAACATATCAACTGTTATTGGCAATAGGAAAAAGCCTTTATCTTGGAAAAAAAAGAGTTGGTAATATTGAATATGCCTCATGGGATTTTGAAGGTGCAACATCAAGCATAAGAGTTGTAACTAGTTGGCTAGAAAGAAACAAAAATAGATTTGTTGATGTAGTAAAAGCTTATAACGATACACAAAAATATCCAGACTATTTAAAATGTTCTATTATAGCAGAGGTTTATAGGGGACTGCTTAATGGAGATTACCGGATAAATAAGATAAGTGATTTAAAAACAGAATTTTTATTAAATGATGATATTTCTCGAGAAAAAGCATCATTAGAAGGGCATTCAAAAGAGTGGATCGATTTAGTGAATTTTATATACACATCAGATGTAGCTTTAAAAAATATTGATACAACACATAGATATTTTAATCTGATTCAAGGTAATGAAAAAAATGCCAAAAGGAAAATAATTAATTATAATTCTTTGGACAATGTGTTCAGAAGTTTGAAAAATGAGGGATTTGATATTGTAATTGATGAAATTGATTCGGATGTAATAAATGGGAGAAATGAATCCATAGATTATTTGAAAAAGATATTATCAAAAGTAGTGAAGGCAGTTTCCAAAGAGGTAGAAGAAGGAAAAGAATTGTACAGAAGGACATTGGATTATTTTGGTTTCACAGATGGTACCGAAATAGAGACTGAAGATATAAAAGACTTGCTGAATGAAGTAATACAGTTTTATAGAGATACGGAAACTTACGGGGTAAATATATCTTTAAGAACAAATGATGCAATTTCATTAAAAAACAAGAGTGCTGAAATTACGAAATCATTAGTGAACATCAATGTTGATACAAATGGAATGAGTGTAATGGAAAAGATTATATTATATTCTTCTAATCCTATGAAAATCGTAAAAGAGTTTCTTAACTTTTTGGAATTGGTAGACAAAGATAATGCTTCTGTTTATTCAGAAATGAATTTAGTTAAAGAAAATTTGACTAGAAGTGGTGTTTGGACGGATGATGTTGATCCTAGATTTGAACAAAATAAAACTGAATTTGAGAGATTTATGAAGTTGATGGAGGGTTAATATGTTACAAGAGAAATTGAATACAAGTCGTGTATTGATGGCTGAAGTATCGCAAAACAGAAAGAAAGATAATGAATATCAAAATGTTGTAAGAAGAAATAATACATTTTTTGATGCTTATGCAAAGTATTTTATACCAATCATTAAAGGCTATGTAATTTGCCACAGATATAAACATGCAAATTTTTCTGAGAAAACGGAAAGCGAGTTAGAAAAACTAATTGAGTATTCAAAAAATACTTTTGAAAAAAAGGTAGTGATTAAACCGGAACAATTTCGTGATCGAGTAAAAAAGTTGCAAGAACGGATAGAAATGGAGTGGAAAACGCAGACTGATATGTATCTAGCAGGAATAAAAGAAGAACTAGGGATTTTGAAATTAGTAAGTAATGAAAAACAGGAAATAAATCGGATTTTGCAATACATGAATAGCTTCTCGTCATGGCCAACAGATGAGAGCAATTCTGAAGTGTTTAATGATGTAAAGTTAAAGGCTAAAGAAATTTTGTCACAAATGGAATTCGATACAGAGATTGTAGATTTTCTAAGAAAAGTTAAAGACAGAAGTGCTTCATTATTAGATTTAACTGATCCGATTATTGCTTGGATTAGAAAAGAAAATTTATCTTCTAATATAATGTTAAGTATTAAGAATTAATTGACATTTTTGATAAAAACAAATACACTTAAGTAGTGGTAAAAAACTACTTAAGTGTATTTTAGCTTGGGGAGGGAAAAAGAATTATTGTTAAAAATTTCCAGTTATTAAAGGTATTCAAGCAAATAGAGAATATTATATTGTAATGATTCCTTTGAAAATGCTTAAAGGCTTTTTTCCTGATGATAATGAATATTGTTATGCCAGAATATCGTGCTCAATGATGGACAGCATAGAAAAGCTACCATAGAGCGAGCTTTTCTAGAAAAAACAAAATTAGACAATGAAATTATTTCTATAGTATTTTATAAAGATCTCAAATTAAGAAATAGTCAATAAATCTTTACAGATCTAAATAAACATGCTGTTAAGAATTCAAATTCTATTGCAGAATTATATGATTCTCGAGATGAATTAGCTGTTATAACTAGAAAAATAGTACAAAGTGTTTCTTTTTTTATCGAGTATGTTGAGAATGAAAAAGATATACTGGATAATTCTCCTTTTCTTTCTTTACTTTAAACACTATATATACAGCTAATAAGAGGATTTTATCAAAATGTAAATATGCTAAAACATTTAGATATTTTTATATTAAATATTGGATAAATGTTTCGAATAACATCATTCCATGGCTAGAGTTGCAAAACAATGATATTAGTAAAAAGGAATTAAGAGAAAGTGTATAGTTCTTCAAACAGTAATTATATAAGCATTTGGCAAATTAGGTGATTACTTTTATAATAATAGAGATATGGATATGACCAATATGATAAAGGTATCTCTAGGTATTAATCTATCCGAAAATGAAAGAAATATCGAAAAAAAGAGTTCGATGAGAATAGAGGACGAATATGAAAGATGAAAATTTAAATGAGACTAGAATAACTAGGGCAGAAATAGAAAATCTCAAAGAAACTATAAGAACGCTGTATTTAGCAGACGATATTCCATGGATTATAGGATATTCGGGTGGAAAAGATAGTACAGCAACATTGCAATTGGTATGGTTATCAATAAAAGAAATGAAAGCTGAAGAGTTAAAGAAGCCAATTCATATTATAAACACAGACACTCTTGTTGAATCACCAGTAATTTCTAAATGGGTTGAACACTCTTTAGAGATAATGCAAGATTCAGCTCATGAGCAAAATTTACCATTTATTACACATAGATTGACACCTGAAACAAATAATACATTTTGGGTTAATTTAATAGGAAGGGGTTATCCATTTCCAAGAAAAAAATTTAGATGGTGTACGGATCGATTAAAAATTCAACCTGTTAATAATTTTATAAAAAATAAAATTGCAGAACATGGTGAAATTATTTTGGTTATAGGAACAAGAAAAGCAGAAAGTACAAATCGTGCAAGAACTATGGCAAAATATGAAAAACTCAGGGTTAGAGAATTGTTAAGTCCTAATCCTACTCTAGCAAATGAACTTGTTTTTTCACCGTTAGAGAATTGGAAGGATGATGACGTTTGGATTTTTCTTATGCAATATAAAAACCCATGGGGATTGTCAAATCATGAGCTACAAACATTGTATATGAGTGCTACAGAGGATAATGAATGTCCAATGATGGTTGATAAAGATCTTCCTAGTTGTGGTAAAAGTCGATTCGGTTGTTGGGTTTGTACTATGGTTGAAAAAGATAAGTCAATGGAAGCTATGATTGCGAACGATGATGAAAAAGCTTGGATGACACCATTATTGGAATTTAGAAATATGTTTGGTGATGAAGAAAATGATCGTGCAAGAAGAAGCTTTAGAAAAATGCAAGGTTATGTAACTGGTACATATGAAAGATTACATCATGGGCCGTATCTTAAAGAAATTAGAGAACAATGGTTAAAAAAATTACTTGAAATTCAGTTGGATATTAATCAAAATGGTCCAGAAGAGTTTGCAAATTTAGAACTAATAACAATCCCAGAGCTGAGATGTATTAGGCGTATTTGGGTTAAAGAAAAGCATGAATTTGATGATTCCTTACCGGATATTTATAAAGAAGCAACAGGAAAGGAATTTGATGATCCAGAATGGATTCCTAATGAGTCTTTTAGTAAAGATGAATGGGATATCTTAAGACAGGTATGCACAGACTTATATCCAAATGAAGAGTTGTCATTTGAAATGATGTATAGTTTAATTGACACTGAAGCAAGTATAAATTCAGTTAATGAAAGAAAAGGTATTTTAAATTCTTTAGAATCTTGTATAAAAAAGACATTTTACTCAAATGAAGATGATGCAACATCGTATTATAGAGAACAGCTTGAAAGAAAGAAAATAATGGGTGGTAAGTATAATGAGAAATTCTTTATTACATTTAAAGATGAATCAGAAGAGTTTGAGGAAGAGCAGACTGAGGTGACAAAATAATGATAATAAAAGAATTAAAGCTTTATAATTTTGGTGTGTATGCAGGTGAGAATGTTTTTGAATTTGTATCAAGTAAACCTATAGTTCTTATAGGGGGTATGAATGGTCGAGGAAAAACCACGTTTTTGGAGGCAATTTTGCTTTCTTTATACGGACAAAATTCTTTTGCATATCAGGAAAGTAAATTTAAGTCTTATGGACAATATTTAAAATCATATATAAATCTTTTAGATGGTTCAAACGAAGCGTCTGTTGAATTGTATTTTTCATTAGATTCTTCAGAAAAAGAAGCATACCGAATTAAAAGAGCATGGAATGGATTTGGACAAAGAATTAAAGAAGATATTACTGTATATAAAAATGAAACTATAAACTCTTTTTTGACAGATAATTGGTCTATGTTTATTGAAAATATACTGCCTAGTAGGTTATCTAATTTTTTCTTTTTCGATGGAGAAAAAATAGCTGAGGTGGCTGTGGAAGATACGGATGTAAAAATGAAAGATTCAATTCGCTCCTTATTAGGAATATCTGTATTGGATGTATTAAGCAATGATATAGGACGCATCATCTCTAGAAGTGAGAAAAAGAATACATATGATAAAAGTGTCTTAGAACTTCAAAAACTAAGATCTAATAAAGATGACATAGCAAAAAAATTAAATGATTTAGAAATACAGATAAAAGAAAGAACACTAAAATTAAATGAAAAAATGAAAAAATTAGATTTATTGAAAAATGAATATAAAGCTAAAGGTGGAGACGTTGTTAAACAAAGGGAAGACTTATATCAAAAGAAAATATCGTTAACTGCTTCAATTAATCAATGTAATGAACTTTTGATAAATGATGCTGCTTCGCAATTACCATTGGTTTTAGTCAAAAATCTTCTTTTAGATATAGAAGAGCAAGCACTTTTGGAACAAGAAAAAAAGACTTTGGCTATGACTTTATATCAAATGAGATATATGCTAAAAAGTTATAAGAAGGAATATCCAGATAATTCAGAAAATGCGAGTCATTTTATTAATTATATAAGCAATAACGCTGAATCAGGTGAAATAGACGAGATATATGGTTTATCTGATAACACTTTATTTAGACTACAATCTTTATTGGATAAAGAGCTTTTTGAGAGAATAGCTATTACTCAAAAGCACATGAAAATGCAAAATAGTAATAGAAGAGAAATAGATCAACTTGAGAATTATTTGTCTGTCGATATTGATGAAAAAGCATTGGCAAAATTATATAGAAATATAAAAATAGTTGAGGCAGAGATAACGGAGATGGAAGTTAAAATTTATTCTTTAGAAGAACAATATAAAAATCAGAATGCAAAGTTTGTAACAGTAAATGCAGAATTTAAAAAGAAAGTTGAATCATATTTGCAGAAAGCAGAATTAAATGATGATATTGACCGCTTACTTAAGTATTCGCAGATTGCAAATAACATATTAGATGAATATAAAATTCGATTACAAAAAAGAAAAGTGACAGTAGTTGCGGATACAATGACAGAGTGTTATAGATTATTAGCTAGCAAGAAAACTCTTATTGATAAAATTCTCATGAATGAAGAAACTTTAGATTTGAAATATATAAATTTTGAAGGAGATGAGGTTGAAAAAGCTTCACTATCTGCTGGAGAAAAACAATTAATGGTTATTTCACTTTTATGGGCTTTGGCAAAATGCTCAAAGAGAAAACTTCCAGTGATAATTGACACTCCATTATCAAGATTGGATTCCAATCATAGAGAGACCTTGATCAAAAGTTATTTTCCTAATGCAAGTGAGCAAACAATTATTCTATCTACGGATTCGGAAATTACTTCAGACTATTATATGATGATGAAGGAAAATATCGGTGATGAATTTACATTGGTTTACAATGATGAGACAAAATCAACTTCTATACATTCTGGATATTTTATGGAGGATAGGACATGATAATTAAACAAATAAAACTATCGAATCAATCAAAAGATAAGCTATCTCGTTTAAAGGGTAAGACTGGTATAAAAAATTGGAATATATTGTGTAGATGGGCGTTATGCTATTCGTTAAAAGAAGATTCTATTCCACCAGATATACTAATCATACAAGATAGTAATTTAGAAATGTCTTGGTTTACCTTCGGAGGCGAAGATAGCGATTTATATGAAGCACTTATAATTGCATGGTGCAAATCTAAAGGGTTGCCGCTAGATAATGATACTGTATCTAAGTATTTTAAATTGCATTTGGAAAGAGGTATTTCCTATTTGTCAGGGACAAATTTTATTAAAAATTTGGATGATTTATTAAAACTTGCCTTGGAGGTGTAATAACGAATGGTTTATCTTGATTTTAATTCTACTACGCCTATTGATGAGCGTGTTCTTGATGAAATGATGAAAGTGTATAAGAATGTTGTTGGGAATGCGGATAGTAGAACTCATATTTTTGGAGATGAAGCAAGACTTGTTGTTGAAAAAGCAAGAAGTGAGGTTGCTAATTTACTGAATATTAACAAAGATGAAGTTTTTTTCACAAGTGGGGCAACAGAAAGTAACAATATAGCTCTACAAGGTTTGATTGACTATGCAAATAAAACTGGCAAAAAACATATAGTCACAACATCTATTGAACATAAAGCTATATTAGAAACATGTAAAGCTTTGGAAAAAAAAGGTTTTGAAGTTTCTTATTTAAAGCCAGGAAATGATGGAAGAATATTATTGAATGATGTTAAAATGCATGTCCGAGATGATACTTTAATTGTCAGTGTTATGCACGTCAATAATGAAACAGGTATAATTCAACCCGTCCAAGAGATTGGAGATTATCTTCTAGATAAAGAAGTATATTTTCATATAGATGCAACACAAAGTTTTGGTAAATTAGTAGATGAATTGAAACAAATAAAATACGATATGCTTTCTATGAGTGCACATAAAATTGGGGGACCACAAGGGGTTGGTGCATTGATTCTTAGAAAAAAACGATACAAGCTTCCACCAGTAAAAGGTATTATGTATGGAGGACAACAAGAGCACGGTATTCGTCCTGGAACAATTCCAGTTGCTTTGGTAAATGGATTAGGAAGTGCTTGTTCTTTTGCGTCGTTGGAATATAAAACTAATATAGAAAAATGTAGAAATTTAAAGAGAGTTTTAATGGAAGAATTAGAAGCTATGGAAATTGACTATGAAATAAATGGGGATCCCGAATACTGTATGCCAAACACAATTAATATTTACTTTGACGGTATATCTTCAGAAGCACTAATGCTTTCTACTAAACAGTATTGTGGTATTTCAAATGGTTCAGCGTGCAATTCTAAGTCATATAAACCTAGTTATGTTTTAGTATCAATGGGTTTACCAATTGAAAGAATAGAGAATTCAGTGCGTATCAGTTGGGGAGCAAACTCAGATTTAAATGAAGTTAGAAATTCTTTTGTTCAACTATTATCTACAGTCAAAAATATGAAAATATAAATTATATACTTTCAGTAGATTGATGTTAATAAATTTTGTAAAATAGTATACACTTTTTAATATTAATTAAAGTGATAATTACCCCTTTGTTAAAATTAGAAGCACTATTAAAAGATGGTGTTTTGCATGTAGACGAATTATGTAGAGTATTTTACATAATGTTTTATAAGTTATCTTTCAGCCATTTTAATAGTGTTTCCTTTTCCTTCTTTGAATACTAGCTTTTTTACGTCAATTTTTAATGCTGCTTCTTCAAGAAATCTGCGTTTAATCTCAGGATTTGGCTTTGTATAAATTTCAGTGGTGATAACGGATGAATGACTTAAAAAGGTCCTTTTCTAATATTTCTGTGAAAAGCACCTCCAATTGACATACTTGTTATCTCATCTTCTGAAGATATTTTGTAATATATCTTTTTTTGAACGCTTATTGAAAAAAGTATACTCTATTATGAATTATAAAATTGAGTCATTCTTGTTTATTATAGTTATTTTACGCTTGCGAAATAGTATATGTTAGGTTTTAAGCACATGATACTTCAAACCAGTTGCAATCCATTCTTTTAAGATATTGCTTTTCATTAACTTGTTATTAAATTCAATAGACGCATAGGTATATATCCTTGCATATTCTTTACAATTCACAAAACAACCACATTGCTCACGAATATATCCTAAAGGGTTCCTAAGAAGTACTACTCCCGCCAACAACGGTTGTTTTAAACTGTATAGTTGCCGTTCCAAGGGAAGGAATTGCCGGTATTGTATAAGTTAGCGTATTACCTGTAATTGTAGGTGTTGCTGTACTACCATTGACACTAAAACTTCCAGTATTATAAGTCATACCTTGTGCAATTGTATCTGTGAAAGGTAAAGTCGGTAATGCTGCTAAAGAAAGATTTGTAATTGTGATTGTATAAGTCAGAATATCTCCTATATTAGCTGTGGCTTTGTCCACAGTTTTTGTAATTGTTGGTGCCAGTAATAATAATGTTGATACTGTATTACTGTTTATGCTATTGCCTCCATATGTGATGGATGCTGAGTTATCTATTCTATTGATAATTGCCATATTTAAGCTCCTTTCACTATAAGATATGAAGTATCATTTCAAAAGCAAAGGCGCAATTCCTTGATAATATAAAATAATCTTTGTATACTAAATATGGTGATCTTATGAAAAAGTTAGATAATTTGAAAAAAGATATATTAAGCTGTAAAGTGTGTAAAGATATATTTGAACATGATCCTAATCCTATCTTTCAAGGAAATGAACATTCACATATATTTCAGATAGGGCAAGCGCCTTCAAGAACAGTAATGGAAACAGGAAAGCCATTTAACGATGCGAGTGGTAAAAAACTTCTCAATGATTGGTATCAGATAACAAGGGAACAATTTTATGATCCTGATAACTTTTATATCGCATCGATTGCTAGATGCTATCCTGGTAAGGCAAAAAGAACAGGCGATAATCCTCCACCAATATCATGTGCAAAGCGTTTCTTAAATAAAGAATTAGAATTGATAGAACCTGATTTATATATCATCATTGGTGCTTATGCAGCAAAATGGGTGTTTCCTGACACAGATTTCACAACTCTTGTTTTTCAAAATCATTTTTTCCATAAAAAACCATTATATGTATTGCCACATCCTTCTCCTCTCAATAGAAAATGGTTAAAAGATCATCCAGAATTTGAGAAGCAACGAATACTTGAAATACGTGAGAAGATTCATGATATATTACGATAGGATTTAATAAAGCATTGTTTTCGTTTTAAATAATTCATACAAATTTTTTTCATATGTTGATCGTATACAGATATCAAATATTTCTAATATCAATTAATAGTGCTGGATTCAAGAAGAAAAAAGCAAATAGAAATATATTTTAAAATGCTAATTAGAAACATGTTGATTGGTCAGCAAGAAAGATAAATCTATCATCAGAGTACTTGAATCAAAGAATAAAGATCTTGAAATCATTTGTGCTAATCTTAAACAAAAAAATCAATGATAAAAATGAGGAAACAGAGAATATGATCAAATATTTTGAAAAAAATCAAAGATCTATATAAAAGTATTCATGGAGAATTACAGATTACCTAGTGACGTACTCCCACCACTAATGCAAAGCATAGAAGTGGGGGCTTCTCGTTCGATGAAACTATCGTTTCAAGCATTCGCAAGCTATCCCCGCTCGTCCTTCGGTTCTTTTTATTACCTTTTATCAGATACTACAGTATCCGTGTTTCTTCTTCTTTTAGGTTCTTTGCTGCATTCTCATCTCGATCGTTTCATATCCGATTTTGGACAGATATAGTGACATTCTTTTAATTCCATCTTTTATTTTGATCCACAGCGATGACATATTTGTGTACTCGCATACCATTTATCTACCTTGACTAAGACTTTCCCTTGTATTGAAATACGAGAAAAGGGGCATGGTATTAATTTGGATCTGAATAAATATATATAATTTTAATTATCATTTACAATGTATATTTATATGGGTATAATTAACTTATCATAAAGATGCAAAAAAGAAAGTTGTGATGAAAGGTTGTGATGTAGTATGGATGGAAAAAATAATGAAACAAAAAGTACAAAGCATAGAGAAAGAAGTTGGACTAGAAAAGAAGTGAATTTATCTGTTCATATGTATTTCAAAATGAAAGATTTGAGCAATAGTGAAAAAAGAGAAAAATTTAAGAATTAAGTGAACTATTAATAGAACTTGCTATAAGTCAAATAGAAGATATTTCTGAAATACAGAAATATAAATGGAATTACCATATAGATAGCTTGTTTAAGATATTTAGATACTGGTAAAGGCTTATCTAGTTTTAGTAAGCTATAGCAACAAGTTAAGGAGAAGTATCATAAAAATCCTGATAAAGTTGAGCAAATAGCAAAAGATATCATAACAAACAGGTATGGTTAATAAATATGGAAGAAATGTACTATAGAAAAATGCTTCCCCCATTTTAGCGGACCGATTTGTTTTATCATTGACCAATCGAAAAGTTGTAAGTGCAAATGGTTTTCATAAAATAGAAAGTGGTGCTGTGATTATGGATGATGATACAAGAAAAAGTGTTCTTTCTTCGTGGCAAAAAAAGAAACAAGAAATAATTCAACATCCTTTTTTAGATGAAAAAGTGGAATGGGGATTGATTCCTTATGTTCAGGCATTGCTTTTAGCAAGGACGATACGTGGTGATTTGGATGAGTATCCTTCCTTCTTAGCGAGGTGATTTTATATGCCGGTATTGATAACATACGATGTTAATACAGAAACGAAAGCTGGGAAAACGAGACTAAGAAAGTAGCAAAAGAATTTATGAATTATTAGCATAGATTGCGAAATTCTGTTTTTAAATGTTTTATGGGTAACGTAAAAGCACTTGAAGTTAAACATATTCTGGAAAAGATTATTGATAAGGATTATGACAGTTTAAGATTTTATTATTTAGGTAATCAATATGAAAATAAGGTTGAACATATTGGTGTAAAACCTAGTTTTAAATTAGATGATGTATTGATCTTATAGTAACGCGAATATGAAGCTCCCATGAAATCGCTGGGAGGTTCGCGCAAAAATGTGTTATATTTTGGATGATATGTAACATATTGAAAATAGCGATGTTAATTTTAAAAAATATTGTTTGAAAATTCGTTACATTGGTTTGAATTTAATACATTCTTGCTGTCTAGCTCTATATGAGCTAGTGGATTTAAATTATTTGATCGATGAAATATCCACTAGTATTTAAGTCTAGCTCTATATGAGCTAGTGGATTTAAATCATCCTCATTGTACTTGTCATACTCATCATTAATCGTCTAGCTCTATATGAGCTAGTGGATTTAAATAGTCATGGATAAAAGTCCTCAATGACGATCCTCAAGTCTAGCTCTATATGAGCTAGTGGATTTAAATTCAAGAACTTGCTGATCAATTAGTCAAAGATGGTTGGTCTAGCTCTATATGAGCTAGTGGATTTAAATACTTTATGTTCTCCGATTGCATCATTGTTATAGCCGTCTAGCTCTATATGAGCTAGTGGATTTAAATACTGTAACCGGCACGAATGGCTGCCTGTGTGATGTGTCTAGCTCTATATGAGCTAGTGGATTTAAATTTCCTTTCTGTGCAAATCACATTTATACCTCTACCGTCTAGCTCTTTATGAGCTCGTATATTTAAATGTACATTATGTGCTGCCTTTTAAAATTCTGTGCGTTTAGATTGATAAGAGTATTACAGTCTTTATCTAATATTTCTGTGAAAAGCAACTCCACTTGACATACTTATGATCTCATCTTCAGAAGAGGCTTTGTAATATATCATTTCTTTGAACGCTTATTGAAAAAAGTACTACTCTATTATAAATTATAAAATTGAGGCATCCTTGTGTATTATAGTTATATCACGCTTGCGTAATATGTTAGGTTTTAAAGCACATGATACTTCATACCAGCTGTAATCCATTCTTTTAAGATAATTAGATTGCTACTAAATTCAATATAAGTGTAAGCATATACCTTTGCATATTCTTTACAATTCATAAAATAACCATATCGCTCGTGAATATATAATAAAGGATTTCTAAGAAGTACTACTCACGCCGACAATAGTTGTCTTAAGCTGTATGGTCACTGTTCCAAGGGAAGGGATCGCCAATATTGTATAAATTAATGTATTACCTATAGTGGTAGGTGTTGCTACACTGCCATTGACGCTAAACTTCCAGTATTATACCTTTTCCTCCATACGTTATGGATGTCGAACTATTTATGATTACCATAGTCAAGTAACTTTCAAAATAAGATATGAAGTGTGATTATTAAATGTAAAAAAGTATACTAAAAATTTATAAAAAAGTTCAAAAAAGTATTGCATTTTTCTAACAGGTTTGTTATTATATTAGAGCTTTGATGCCGACTTAGCTCAATTGGTAGAGCAACTGACTTGTAATCAGTAGGTTGGGGGTTCAATTCCTCTAGTCGGCACCAGCTTGTTGATTACATCAAATCAATTGATTTGATGTTTTTTTATACATACGTTTACAAGAAGGTGAAACAATGGAAAAAGTAAACAATTGGGAACAGGTAGAAGCATACCTTCAAGAAGGTAGAGTCCTGTGCTTTATGAGTAATGGCTCTATATCAAGATTTCTAATAAAGAATGAAAAACTACATGTATATAGCGATGCAGCCCACTATGTATTGCCATGGAAGGATTTCCAGGAATTATATCAGGAAGAAGTTTTTTATCTGTATGAAAAAGAAACAGAAAATGTAGAAATATCAAAAGAAAAAGATGATGAATACTATGGATGGTATCATAAATAGAAAGGAATACATCATATGGCAAATTTAGAAAGAACAGCTGAGAAATTATTTGTCCTTGTGAACAGCAATCTAAAACCAGAATACGATAATGAATGCAACATGATCATGGATGTGTTTTTAGAGGAAGAATTTACAATGGATGAATTAAAACGTTTATTGATCTATCTGCTAGAAAAAGTAAAAGATGAACGTAAAGCTGAAGTACAAAAGAAAATTGAATGGGAAGTTGGATTGCTGGAAGATGCAATCATATAAAAGAAGTCTGAGAACAATTGAATGATTCTCAGACTTTTTTCTTTTTCACTAAAGCATTCCTTGTCGCAAGGACTAGTTTTTCCAGTAATTCCTTATCCTGAAGATTTTCAATTAGAAACGATGGCTTTGCGCCTGGATACATTTCACCATAAACAGGATCTTTTATCATTTTTTTACCAGCATCTGTCACTTTGATAAACAATTGATTATCACAAGCAGCACCAATATAAACACCATCCACATAAAAACCAAATTCACCAAACATACGACGATAAGTGATATCCCCGCAGCCTTGTAACTGCTCACATACATATTGTACAAACTCCATACTACAACTCATGACCACACCTCCTAATCGATCTTTATCATATCCTAAAATTTAAAGGATTCATTGTAAAAATCAGACATTTGTTTACGATAAACACCAGGAGTCACACCACATACCTGTTTAAAGTCATGGATGAAATGAGATTGATCATAATATCCGCAAAAATATGCAATCTGCGTTAATGACAGGGATGGATTCTGTATGAAATCTAACGCCTGATTCATACGTATCAAACGCTGATAAACCTTGATACCAGTACCTACCTGATTTTGTAAGATACGATGTAGATGACGATCAGAAAAGGCACATATTTCATCCAGTCCTTTATGTTCTCTTAAACAAATGGATAGCTGATTTAAAAAATTAGGTGATTCATTATGATGTAGTTTTGATAATAAAAAATGCTCTAACAACCCTAAAAAGTCATAAATACATGTCGTAGAAAACCAAAATTCCTGTATCTTGTATTTCCACTCAGGCAGTATTTGATGCATGTCTACCTGTTGATTTAACAATTCTTTTTGAGGAATACCAGTGAATGGGAAGGAACCACCAGGTTTAAATTCAATGAAAAAACGTTGGGGAGGATGATTGTTATTCACAATCACTGTCTTGGTTGTAGCTCCCCAAAATTGTATATCCAATTCATGTGATGAAGGCGTAAAAACCATACAACCCGCAATATCCGGTATTAAAACCAACTCTTTATTCTTATTCGCAATTTCTTGTATATGCAAGGTATAATGCGCAATATAAGGCTGAAGCAGGATATGTGGCCGGATATAGATATGGGCACTAGTTGCTGAAAAAATTCTGGATTGTAATGAGGGAGTTATAAATTGCATAAAAATCTCCTTTTTCATTATTTTACCATAGAAATTAATGTTTGTTGTAGCATTTTTCATTCCATTTATTACAAAAGGATGTGTAAATCACACATCCCATTTATCTATTTAAATTTAGTTTTTGCATAGCCGTAATCAAAGCCATGGTATAGATTTCATCAATGGTGGCACTTCTTGATAAATCATTCATTGGAAGACGCACCCCTTGAAGAATTGGTCCATAGGCTTCATAACCTCCTAGATTCGCCACCAGCTTATAACCGATATTGGCCGCATTTAAATCAGGAAAGATTAATACATTGGCACAACCGCCAACCTTACTGTCTGGAGCCTTTAACATCGCAACATCTTTATTCAGTGCACAATCTACCTGTAACTCTCCATCTACCTCATAATCTAGTGGTAACCGCTTTAAACGGGTAGCAACCTCTTTGACCATATCTACATCTTCTCCATGGCCAGAACCATAAGTAGAATAGGACAATAAGGCAACCCTTGGCTTCATCCCAAAAGTTTTCGCACTTTGCGCAGACTGTAAAGTGATTTCTACCAACTCATCCACATTTGGCTTGATATTCAATGAACAATCCGCAAATATGTATTCTTTTTCTTGTTTACACATAAGAAAACAACTGGAAACAATAGAATTGCCCGGACTGGTTTTTACCAAACGCATAATTGGACGTAAAGTATCAGCTGTAGAGTTGGTAGAACCACCTAATAGTCCATCAGCATATCCCATTTCCACATACATGGTACAAAAATAAGCATCTTTCTTCATCCATGTTTTAACTGTAGCACGATCCGCTTTACCTTTACGTAATTCCAGCATGCGATTTTCCATAGCTTCATGATCTTGGAATTCATCAGGATCTAATATCATCATTCCATCTAAACAAATATGATGGCTATCCGCCAGCTTTTCTAATTCAGTTCTGTTTCCATATAATACCGGAACAAGCAGTTTTTTATCACGTAATCTTTCCGCCGCTTTCATCATGCGCAGATCTTTACCTTCTGTAAATACAATCTTTAATCCTTTTCCCTTCAATGGGGTTTCTAAATCTATCATATCATCCACTCCCAAAAGTATTATATCGCATATGCAGAAAGGTTTCTATGGATTTTATGAAAACGTATACAAAATGCGAGAATTGTATAAGACTTGAATTATTAGACATACTATTTGCAGGAGGTAATGATATGAAAGTATGGAACTGTCTTGCTTTGGTCATCACGATCATTGGCGCAATCAACTGGGGATTAATCGGTTTATTCGATTTCAACCTCGTATCTTTCTTATTTGGAGCTGGCTCTATTATCACAAGAATTATTTATATTCTAGTCGGCATCTGCGGTATTTATTTACTGACATTCTTCTCCAAATTAGATGAAGATTAATATCTTTTAAAGAACTTCCTGAAAAAGGAAGTTTTTCTTTTATAAAAATGTTATAATACTTTTAGAGATAAAAGATGTGGAAGGAGCGAATAAATAATGGGATTATTTAGTAGAAAAAAAGAGACATTTGCATGTCCTGTATCTGGTACATTGCTTAACTTGGAGAATGTTCCAGACGAAGTATTTGCGAAAAGAATGATGGGGGATGGCTTTGCGGTTGATCCAACTGTTGGAAAAATCTATGCACCTGTCAGCGGTGTGATCAAAGCAGCGTTTCCTACCAAACATGCGATTGGAATTGAAGCAAAAGATGGAACAGAAATTTTAATTCATATTGGTATGGATACCGTAGAGTTAAACGGAGAAGGTTTTACAAGTCACATCAAAGAAGGTCAGAAAATTAAACAAGGTGATCTATTGATGGAAGTTGATTTAGACTTTATCGCAAGTCAGGGAAAACCTGTAATTACACCTGTTATTTTCACAAGTGGACAAAGCATTACTGTGAAAAAAGCTGGACAGAGTGTAGAAGCAATGGAAGAAGATATTATTGAAATTCATTAATCAGAAAGAACGCGATTTGCGTTCTTTTTCAAATTTAAGTACATTCATTAGGAACATATATTGTGAAAGGATAAGCAATCTTTTATTTTCATTATCGTGAAAGGATAACCAATCTTTTTGTTTTCATTATTATAAGTTTCTATATACACTATTGTACGTACATGTTATAATTTTAACGAGGTGATGGTTATGGCTGCAAAATATGAAGAAATATATCAGTCTTTATTGAATCGAATCGAACAGGAGGAATTTCCAGTAGGAGAAACGATACCGAAAGAATTTGATTTGATGGAGGAATATGCTTGTTCAAGGGATACGATACGCAAAGCTTTGCAGCTGTTATCACAAAATGGCTATATCCAAAAAACGAAGCGTAAAGGTTCTGTGGTCTTGGATCGTACACGCTATGAATTTCCTGTCAGTGGTGTTATCAGTTTTAAAGAGCTGGCTTCTACGATGCATGGCAGTGTGGAAACGATTGTGACCTGTTGTGAACTGATCAAACCTGATGAAAAAATGAAAGTCAGAATGAATCTTTCTGATAAAGATAAATTATGGATGATTGAACGAGTAAGAAAAATTGATGGGGAGAGTATTATCCTGGATCTAGATTTCTTAAATGCGACGATTGTACCGGGAATCACAAAAGAAATTGCCGAGCATTCTTTGTATGATTATATCGAGAAGGAATTAAATCTGAAAATCGGTTATGCAAATAAGGAAATCACCTGTCAGAAAGTAAGTGAAAATGATAAGCAATTATTAGATCTTAAAGAGTATGATATGGTGGTCAATGTGGATTCTTATACTTATTTAACGGATACCCGTATCTTTCAGTTTACCCGTTCTAGACATCGTCCGGATAAGTTTCGCTTTAATGATTTCGCAAGAAGAACCAATACATTTTCTTAAGAGTGGAAAAAAATTCACTCTTTTTTTATTTTGTTATTGACATTTATGTACGTACATATTATAGTATAGATGTAATAAATATGTACGTACATAAATTAGATAAGGAGATAACTTTATGGCAAAGTATACAAAGGATGCGACAGATTTACTAACATATGTAGGCGGAAAAGAAAATATCTCAGCAGTAACACATTGTGTCACAAGAATGCGTTTCGTATTGATAGATGATAAAAAAGCAGATGTAAAAAAGATTGAAACTATTCCAAGTGCAAAAGGAACCTTTACACAATCCGGACAATTTCAGGTCATTATTGGAAATGACGTGCAGGAATTCTACAATGAATTTATCACGGTATCAGGCATTGAGGGTGTCAGTAAGGATGCCGCAAAACAGGCAGCGAAAACTAACCAGACATGGATCCAGCGTTTGATGGGCAATCTTGGTGAAATCTTTGCGCCACTTATTCCAGCTTTGATCTGTGGAGGTTTGATTTTAGGCTTTCGTAATATCATTGACGCAATCAAATTATTTGAAGATGGCACAAAAACATTAGTTGAAATATCTCAATTCTGGAGTGGTGTGGATTCCTTCTTATGGTTGATTGGCGAAGCTGTATTCCACTTCTTGCCAGTTGGTATTGTATGGTCTATCACAAAGAAGATGGGCACAACACAAATTCTCGGTATCATCTTAGGTATTACACTAGTATCCCCTCAGTTATTAAATGCTTATGCTGTTGCCTCTACTGCAGCCGCAGATATTCCAGTATGGAATTTTGGTTCTTTCTCTATTCAGATGATTGGTTATCAGGCACAGGTCATTCCAGCAATGATGGCAGGATTTGTACTAGTATATTTAGAAAAATTCTGGCATAAACACTGCCCGGAAGCCATTTCTATGATCGTGGTACCTTTCTTATCCTTGATTCCTGCAGTCATCATTGCTCACACGATTGTGGGACCTATTGGCTGGAAAATTGGTGATATGATTTCACAGGTTGTTTATGCAGGCTTATCCAGTAACGTAAAATGGTTATTTGCGGGTGTATTTGGCTTTGTTTATGCGCCACTTGTTATCACAGGTCTGCATCATATGACCAATGCTATTGATACGCAGTTAGTTTCCACATATGGCTACACGATTTTATGGCCAATGATTGCCTTAAGCAATATTGCACAGGGAAGTGCGGTACTTGCGATGATCACTTTACAGAAAAAGAATGAACGTGCACAACAGGTTAATATACCTGCCTGTATCTCTTGTTATTTAGGTGTCACAGAACCGGCATTATTCGGTGTCAACTTAAAATATATGTTCCCATTTATCAGTGGTATGATTGGCTCCAGTGTTGCGGCAATGTTATCCATTGGCTTTGGCGTAAAAGCTGTAAGTATCGGTGTTGGCGGACTTCCTGGTATCTTATCCATTTTTGCAGAATATTGGGGATTCTTCGCATTAGCCATGGCAGCTGCCATTATCATTCCATTTGCGTTAACCTATGTGATTGGTAAGAAAAAATTAAGTGATGAAGATTTATTTGGAGAAGCGAACTCCTTGGTTAATGGATATCAGCATTCTTCAGAACCAGAAATATTTGCATCTCCGATGGATGGAAAAATTCTTCCATTAGAAGAGATTGAAGATGCCGCATTCTCATCAAAGGCCATGGGGGATGGATTTGCAATCGAATTAAGTGGAGATGAAGTTGTTGCGCCAGTAAGCGGTGAAATTGTTATGAGCTTTCCTACAGGGCATGCATATGGCATCAAAAGTGATGATGGAAAAGAAATACTGATTCACATTGGTATGGATACTGTGGAATTAAATGGGGAAGGCTTTGATGTGAAAGTGAAGGCTGGACAACGTGTAAAACAAGGGGATGTACTGGTTAAGGTAAATAAAGATATCCTTACCTCACATGGGAAATCTTTAGTATCACCTGTGGTATTCACAAGTGGTGAAAAGGTAGAATTACACAAGAAAAATGAAACAATCACAAAAAATGAAAAAGGATTTATAGCGTTTATTTAGGAGGACACATACATGAATTTTGAAAACAAAGTCGTATATCAGATATATCCAAAAAGCTTTTATGATAGTGACAATGATGGCCTGGGCGATTTACAGGGAATCATTGAGAAACTGGATTATTTACAATATTTAGGTGTAGATTACATCTGGATGACACCATTCTTTCCATCACCTCAGCGTGATAATGGATATGATGTCGCAGATTATCGTGCTATTGACCCAAGATATGGTACGATGGAAATCTTTGAAAACCTGATCAAAGAAGCAAAGAAAAGAAACATTGATATCATGCTGGATATGGTATTCAATCATACCTCCACAGAACATGTATGGTTTCAAAAAGCATTGGCTGGGGAAGAAAAATATAAAAACTATTACTATTTTCGTAAAGGGAAACAAGATGGCAGTGCACCAACCAACTGGATCAGTAAGTTTGGTGGGAATGCTTGGGAATATGTAGAAGCATTTGATGAATATTATTTACATTTATTTGATAAAACACAGGCAGATTTAAACTGGGAAAATCCAGAGGTCCGTGATGAAATCGTGGATATTCTAAAATTCTGGATGGATAAAGGGGTATATGGATTTCGCTTTGATGTTGTCAATTTGATCAGTAAACCAGAATATTTTGAAGATGATGAAGAAGGGGATGGACGTAGATTTTATACGGATGGACGTCATGTGCACGAGTTCTTAAAGGAAATCAACGAGCGTACATTTGGAAAGGATGAACGTATCATCACGGTAGGTGAAATGAGTTCTACATCACTTGATAATTGTGTGAAATATGCAGGTGCAGACAGTCATGAATTAAGCATGGTTTTCCAGTTTCATCATTTAAAAGTAGACTATAAAAACAAACAAAAATGGGAGCTTCAACCATTTGATTTCATGGAATTAAAACAGCTGTTTGATACATGGCAGATTGGCATGCAGGAACATCATGCATGGAACGCACTGTTTTGGTGTAATCATGATCAACCACGTGTGGTATCACGCTTTGGAAATGATCAACAATACCATGTAGAAAGCGCCAAAATGCTTGCGACAGCTATCCATATGATGCGTGGAACACCTTATATTTATCAGGGAGAAGAAATTGGCATGACCAATGCGTATTTTACGAATATCCATGAATACCGAGATGTAGAAAGTATCAATTATTTCAATATCTTAAAAGCAGAAGGAAAAGAGGAAAAGGAAATCTATCATATCTTACAGGAAAGAAGCCGTGATAATTCACGTACCCCAATGCAATGGAATCAAGAAGCACAAGCCGGATTTACCAAAGGGACTCCATGGCTTCAGATCATTTACAATTACAAGGAAATCAATGTAGAGAATCAAATTCATAAGGAAGGAAGCATCTTAGAATACTATCGTGAACTGATTCGTTTACGTAAAGCATATCCAATCATTGCGAAAGGAAGTTATGAGCCATTACTTCCTGAGCACACAAGTGTCTTTGCTTATAAAAGGGTATATGAGAATACTTCTATGATCGTATTAAATAATTTCTATGATACAGAAACTAAGGTACAGTTATCAGAAACAGGGTATAAAGAAATATTAAGCAATTATCCACATGCTGATATGGAAGAAACCATAGTTCTTCGCCCATATGAAACAAGAGTATATTATAAAGAGAACTAGCACACAAATCGTGTGCTTTTATTTATAAGAATGACTACTAGGACTTACTAAAATCTCATATCGCTTACATTAAAGCACTAAAATAGTTATCAAAAGATGTCGTGAATTATCAAAGCATGAAAAATATGAATGTAGGAAGAGCTATATCCTGATATATTCATGTGTGCAATCGTTATTTGAACCTTACTTACAGCAATCATCTTCTTCGTGATGCAGAAACAATTTGTTAAAGGTATGATCGGTTCTGTAAAATAAGCTCATCCTCTACTCCCAACCCTCCTCATGTGGATAGAGCAAAAGAAAGCCAAGAAACTATTCGTTCTTGGCTTTTTTCTTTTCATATTCCATGATATCACCAGGCTGGCATTTCAAGAATTTACATATACGTTCAATGGTATCTGTTTGTACGATATCGTTATGAACCAGACGATTCATCGTACTATTTGAAATCTTTGCGCCTCTTCTAAGTTCTGTTTTATTAATATCTTTTCGATTCATTAAATCAAATAATTTGTAAAATGTCAGCATATATTTGTTCACCTTTTTTCTTAATTTTCTACATTATAACAAGTAAAATGCGATATAATAGTATCGTGTACCGTGAAAGGTATTAATATACGATATAAGGTATAAATATAATAGAAAGGAGATAACCGAATGGAAGATGTTATCATGCAGCAGATTGTAAATATCATCGCTAAAGATGAAAACCGCAGGGAAGAAGAGGTCTATCAGGATATGTGTGTAGCCATAGATTGTGCATATGATCATGAAGATGCCTCTATAAGAGAACAATGGAGAAAAATTCCTCACGCACAGGATAAACCAACACCTCAAGAAGTGATTGCTTATTTTGCGGATAATTTGCAGGTACATTCAAATGTAAGAAATTTTCAGAAATAAAATTTGAATAAATTTCATAAATGGGTTGACAATTTTCAGAAATTGCATTATTCTAATAACAACAGCAAAAAGCAAAGATCGGGATCAGATTTTGGATGTTGCAGCGTAGAGAATTGCCGGTTGGTGAAAGGCATGTGGACAAAGAAATCGACTCACCCGTGAGCTATGACCTGAAAGCTTTCGCAAGTAAACGTCATCGGCTACTCGTCCGTTATCAAGCGAGAACATATTCGTAGGATATGTGAGAGGATGATTTTTTTATCATCAATCAGAGTGGTACCGCGGAAGTATAAGCTTTCGTCTCTATGAGTTTTTTTAGAGGCGAAAGCTTTTTTGTTTAAGATAAGAAAGGTAAGGGAGAACAAATGAAAGGTTATGAAAAGTATAAGCGCCAATATTACATGCCACCGGAAAACTGCATGGATTGGACACAGAAAGAATATATAGAGAAAGCACCAGCATGGTGTTCCGTAGACTTACGTGATGGAAATCAATCCTTGATCATTCCGATGAGTCTGGAAGAAAAAATTGAATTCTTTAAATTATTGGTAGATGTAGGCTTTAAAGAAATTGAAGTAGGCTTTCCAGCTGCTTCAGAAACAGAATATGAATTCTTACGTACTTTGATTGAAGAAGATATGATACCAGATGATGTCACAGTACAGGTCTTAACACAGGCAAGAGAACATATTATCCGAAAGACATTTGAAGCCGTTAAGGGTGCGAAAAATGCAGTGATTCATCTATACAATTCTACATCTTTTGCGCAAAGGGAACAGGTATTCAAAAAGTCTAAGGAAGAAATATTAAATATCGCAGTCGAAGGTGCGAAGCTGTTGAAACAATTAAGTGAAGAAGATGGCGGAAATTATCGCTTTGAATATTCGCCAGAAAGTTTTACTGGTACAGAAATTGATTATGCATTAGATGTATGTAATGCTGTATTAGATATATGGAAACCAACAGCTGATAAAAAGGTCATCATCAACCTGCCCGTCACTGTGGAATTATCCATGCCACATGTTTACGCAAGCCAGATTGAGTATATGTGCAAGCATATGAATTATCGTGAAAACGTCATCGTATCTTTACATCCACATAATGATCGTGGCTGTGGCGTTGCGGATACAGAGCTTGGTATATTAGCTGGGGCAGATCGTATTGAAGGAACACTGTTTGGAAATGGAGAACGTACAGGAAATGTGGATATCATAACACTTGCGATGAATATGTATTCTATGGGAGTTGATCCACAGTTAGATTTCCACGATATGCCTCATATTGTAGAAGTATATGAAAATGTCACAAGAATGAAGGTTGGTATGCGTCAGCCATATGCTGGACAACTGGTATTTGCGGCATTTAGTGGTTCTCATCAGGATGCCATTGCCAAAGGCATGCATTATCGTGATGCACATGATCCACAACACTGGACCGTACCATATTTACCAATCGATCCAAGAGATGTTGGACGTGTATATGAAACCGATGTCATCCGCATCAATTCACAATCTGGCAAAGGCGGGGTTGCCTTCATGTTAGAAGAATACTATGGATATGAATTACCAAATGAAATGCGTGAGGAAATCGGCTACTTTATGAAAGATATATCAGATAAACAACATAAAGAACTGTTGCCAAATGAAGTAAAGGATCTGTTTGAGAAGGAATATCGTAATGTCAATGCGCCATTTGAAATGCAGGATTTCCATTTCAAACGAGATGGTGAAAATTATATCTGTGATATAAATGTCATAGCAGATGGTATCGAACAAACCATTACTGGTAAAGGAAATGGACGTTTGGATGCCATCAGCAACGCATTACGTGATAACTTACAGGTATCCTTTGATATCATGGATTATAAGGAGCACTCATTAAGCAAAGGCTCCACATCAAAAGCAGTATCTTATGTAAAAATCAACGATTGTAGAAATATTGATCAATGGGGTGTAGGTATCCATGAGGATATCATTACATCCAGTGTGAAAGCTCTGTTTGCGGCATTAAACCGTGCCGTATCACAAAGAAGAGCCAGTGAGGAGGCATAATTTTATGGGAATGACAATGACACAAAAAATCTTAGCGGCGCATGCAGGACTTGAAAGTGTAAGTGCCGGACAGCTGATTGAAGCAAATCTGGACATGATACTTGGCAATGATATTACATCTCCTGTCGCTATCAAAGAATTTGAAAAATATGGTTTTGATCAGGTATTTGATCCTGGCAAGGTAACAATGGTTATGGATCATTTCGCACCAAACAAGGATATCAAGGCAGCACAACAGTGCAAAGCCTGTAGAACATTCGCTTATGCGAAAAATATTGAACATTTTTATGATGTAGGGGAAATGGGTATTGAACATGCTTTACTGCCTGAAAAAGGCATCGTAGGCCCTGGTGAATGTATTATTGGGGCGGATTCCCACACCTGTACGTATGGTGCATTAGGCGCTTTCTCTACTGGTGTTGGAAGTACCGATATGGCAGCAGGTATGGCAACTGGCAAATGCTGGTTTAAAGTACCAGAAGCTATTAAATTTGATTTAAGAGGGAAATTAAATAAACACGTGAGTGGCAAGGATGTTATTTTACATATCATTGGCATGATCGGTGTGGATGGTGCACTTTATAAATCAATGGAATTCAGCGGTGTTGGTCTTGCATCTCTTTCCATGGATGATCGTTTATGTATGGCAAATATGGCAATTGAAGCCGGCGCAAAAAATGGTATCTTTGAAGTAGATGAAATCACTGAAGCCTATGTCAAAGATCGTGTTCATCGCCCTTATCAAACCTATAAGGCAGATCCAGATGCACAATATGTCAATGAATATCACATTGACTTATCACAAATTAAACCAACGATAGCTTTCCCACATCTACCAGAAAACACCAAAACCATTGATGAAATCGATGAAGTAAAAATTGATCAGGTTGTCATTGGTTCTTGTACGAACGGTCGTTTGTCTGATATGCAGACTGCCGCCGAAATATTAAAAGGCAAACACGTTGCCAAAGGTGTACGTGCCATCATTATCCCAGCAACTCAAAGCATTTATAAAGAATGTATCAAACAGGGATGGATGGAAATCTTCATTGACGCAGGATGTGTCGTATCTACACCAACATGTGGACCATGTTTAGGTGGATATATGGGAATCCTTGCGGAAGGGGAACGATGTGTTGCCACAACCAACCGTAACTTTGTTGGACGTATGGGACATGTAGAATCAGAAGTCTATCTGGCAAGTCCAGCAGTCGCAGCCGCCAGTGCCATTGCAGGCAAGATTGCTGCACCACAGGATTAGGGAGGTCACAAGATGAAAACTAAAGGAAATGCACATAAATATCAGGATAACGTTGATACAGATGTTATCATTCCCGCAAGATATCTGAATACCAGTGATCCAAAAGAGTTGGCAAGTCATTGTATGTGTGATATCGATGCGGACTTTGTGAATAAAATTAAAACCGATGATATCATCGTAGCAGGATGGAATTTTGGCTGTGGTTCTTCCAGAGAACATGCGCCACTTGCCATTAAAACATGTGGCATCAGCTGTGTCATTGCGAAAAGCTTTGCACGTATCTTCTATCGTAATTCCATAAATATCGGATTACCAATTCTGGAATGTGAAGATGCCAGTAATGCAATCGAAAATGGGGATGAAGTAGAAATTAATTTTGATACGGGAGAAATTTATAATATTACAAAAGATGAAACATACAAGGCAGAACCTTTCCCACCATTCATTCAGAATATTATGAAACAAAACGGCTTAATGAACGCTATACGAAAGGGGAACAAGGAATGAAAAAAAATATCGCAGTCATCCCAGGAGATGGCATAGGACCAGAAATTGTAAAAGAGGCAGTCAAAGTCTTAAAGGCAATTGAAAAAAAATATCAGCACGCATTTACGTATACAGAGGTATGTGCAGGAGGATGCGCCATTGACAAGTATGGAAAATCACTTCCAGAAGAAAGCTTACAGGCTTGTTTAGACAGTGATTCTGTCTTGTTAGGGGCAGTAGGTGGCCCAAAATGGGATAATGTAGATCCAAGCATCCGACCAGAAAAAGCCTTGTTGGGTATCCGTAAAGAAATGGGATTATATGCCAATTTACGACCAGCTAAGATTTTTCCTCAGCTGGCAGCAGCTTCACCACTTCGTACAGATATTGTAGAAAACGGTATTGATTTTATGGTCGTACGTGAATTAACCGGCGGTGTATATTTTGGCGAAAAGAAAACATATGAAGTAAATGGTGAATTATATGCAACGGATAACATGTGTTACTATGAACATGAAATCAAACGCATTGCCCACACCGCGTTTCAAACAGCCAGAAAACGTAATCACAAAGTGATTTCCGTTGATAAAGCAAATGTATTAGATACCAGCCGTTTATGGCGTAAAGTTATGCATGAAGTAGCGAAAGAATATCCAGATGTAGAATTACAGGATATGTTAGTTGATAATACAGCCATGCAGATTGTTAAAAATCCTGCCCAGTTTGATGTGATCGTCACAGAAAATATGTTTGGGGATATCTTAAGTGATGAAGCTAGTATGATTACAGGAAGTATCGGTTTGATACCAAGTGCTTCATTAGGCGAAAGTAAACGTGGTATGTATGAACCAATCCATGGTTCTGCACCAGATATCGCAGGACAAAATATCGCTAATCCAATTGGTACCATTCTGGCAGCTGGGATGATGTTGAAATATGCATTTGATATGGATGAAGAAAATGCGGTCATCGAAAAAGCTGTCGCAGATGTATTATCTGATGGCTATCGTACAGGAGATATCATGGAAGAGGGTAAAACAAAGCTGTTCTGTGATGAAATGGGAGATAAGATTGTAGAATATATTGAAAAAGCATAAGGTCTGTGTAATTCACAGATCTTTTTGCTTATACGGGTATAATCAGATAAACTATCTAAATTTATACGCTAAAATATGTTATATTGTAATATGAGGTGATATTTATGATTGAAAGACCACAATATGTGAATGAAATCATGAAATATATGGATAAACCATTCGTAAAAATATTAACTGGAGTGAGAAGAAGTGGAAAATTAACAATCATGTTGATGATAAAAGAACAATTACGCCAAAAAGGAATTCAAGAAGAGCGTATTTTACACTATAATTTTGATAGTCTACAATATGAAAATATGAAAAATTCTCGTGCTCTTTATGAAATGCTGAGTGAAAAATTGAAAAAATCAAAAAATCGTGTGTATTTGTTTTTCGACGAGATACAGGAAGTACAAGATTGGGAAAAGGTAGTTAATTCCCTTATGATTGATTTTGATACAGATATCTATGTGACTGGTTCAAATTCGAGGATGATGTCATCTGAAATTGCTACATATCTGACAGGCAGGTATATTTCTTTTCATATCTATCCTCTATCTTTTCGTGAGTATTTAACATTCACAAAACAATATCGAGCATTAGAAGATATATATAAGGAATTCTTATCTTATGTAACAGCTGGTGGATTTCCAGCGACTCACTTATATACCATGGATGATGAAGAACGTTATGCGATTGTCAAAGATATATATAATTCAACTATTTTTTCAGATATTGTGAAAAGAGCACAGATACGAAAGGTTGATCAATTAGAACGTATTGTCAAATATGTGTTTGATAACGTAGGAAATACATTTTCTGTCAGCAATATCTCTAAGTATTTAAAAAGTCAGAACAGAAGTATTCATGTGGAAACGATTTATGAATATTTAAAATGTTTGGAAAATGCATATATTATACAACGTTGTGCTAGATATGACATCAAAGGAAAAGAAATATTAAAAACGCAGGAAAAGTTTTATCTTGCGGATCCTGCATTCCAATATAGTGTATTAGGATATCGCATGGATTCTTTTTCTAATATGCTAGAGAATATCGTTTATTTAGAATTAAGGCGTAATGGTTATGATGTTTATGTTGGAAAAATAGATACAGCTGAAATTGATTTTGTGGCAATAAAACGTAACGAGAAAGTGTATATCCAAATCACGCAGGAGATAAGTCAAAAAACTACACAGGAAAGAGAATATGGAAATCTTTTAGAAATTCATGATAATTATCCAAAGTATGTTTTGCGTACAGATACATGGGCTAAAGGAAACTATGAAGGTATTCATACGATGCATATTGCGGATTTTCTATTGTTAGAAAAATATTAAAAGAAAGCTATGGTGTTTTTCCATAGCTTTTCATCATTCATGGGAATATAAGAAAAAAATTTAAAAAATATTGCATTCTTACATAAATGATGTAACAATATGGTATATCATAGAGTCATCAAAAGGAAAGGATGAATTTTATGATCAATGAACGTAGATTAGCAAGGGAATTATTAAATGCTGTTTGGGAAAAAGATGTGGAGCGTGCAGAGGAGCTGTTAGACTTTGGCGCAGATGCCAACTGGATCTTTAATGGATATCCAATATTACATCATGCAGTTTATACACGCAATAAGAAAATGGTCAACCTATTGATTGCCTATGGCGCATCACAAATTGACAGTGCGCTGGCATTCGCTCAGGATCGTGGAATCAGCAGTATGGTACCTTTATTAACGAAGCATGGTGCTGTACCAAAGTACGAATATATGAACATCGCTTTTGGTTTCTATCCAGATCGTTACGCACCACTAGATTATCAGCCTTTGTTACATCAATAGAAAGGATTGCTTATGAATCGTAGTGCTTATTGCATTGAAATGTTGAAATTACTTGCGGCCAGAGGGTTTATGCGTAAAGAAGAACTGGCAAAAGAACTGGATGTGAATCCAAGAAACATCATAGAGTATCGAAAAGAGCTGGAAGCAGCGGGATATGATATTATCACAACAAGTGGAAAATATGGCGGGTACGCTCTGGATGGAGGTACCCTTTTGCCTATGCAGGGATTTACAGCGAAAGAGAAAAAAGCATTATCTGATGCCCTGACGTATTTAAAAGTACATCCGGATTTTTATTTATATGAAGATTATCGTCTGGCAATGGATAAAATCTTAGCAAGCTCTTCATTAAGTGAAACAAATGGGGGCATGTATTTAAATGACAGTAAACCAGTGGTTTCTAAAGAAATATTAAAAATGATGGATCTGTGCGAAAGCGCAAAACAACATTCCCTTGCGATAGCACTAGATTATAAAAGCATGCATGCCAAACAGTTTGAAAGAATCATGATTCATCCATATGAAATATTAAACTATAAAGGAAGCTATTATTGTCTGGCATATTCTATGAAAGCCAAAGATTTTCGTAATTATAAATTCAGTGATAAACGAATGCGCAATGTTGTCATCACGGATACAGTATTCACAAGAGATGTCAACTTTAAAATCAAGGAGCATGTAGGAAATATTGGTCTGATTCAGGATGAAGTATATGAATTAGATTTAATGTTATATCATGAAACAGCATTACTGATGTCAGAAAAACAGGTTGGACTACATCCGGAAATGGAATGGATTGATGATCACACCTTGCATTATCATACAATTATGGAAGGAAAAATGGAAATCATCAGCTTTTTATTGTCATTAGGCGCACAATGTAAGGTCATAGAGCCAAAAGAAATATGTGAAGATATCACAAAAATTTTACAGGATATGATGGAAAACTATAACAATACCGCATTTTCTGATATAATCAATAAGAAAGAGAAGTGATAAAACGTGTATCATGTAACCGATTTTAAGAAGTATGAACGATGCCAGCGAATGTTCTGGCTGTCAAGAAAAGAACGTAAACAGATGATTCCATTTGTGAATTATAATATGAGTATGATAGAGTTATGCAAGGAGCTGTTGATGATCCAGGATCCTTTTGAAGGGGCTGCCAATGATGATGGTGCACTTGCCTTAGCTGCTTTATCTACCCATGCATGGCTATTGAATGCTCGCTTTGCTCATGAAGATTTACGTGTGAAGATTCCTATTATGTATCAAGAAGATGGAAAACGTATCGTATATTTTACATATTCCAGCTGCTATCCAAAAGAGGGAGAAGCACAGAAAATGGCAGATACATTATCTGTATTGGAATTACTAGGAATATTTATTGATGAAGTCTATGTCATTCATTTAAATCCTGATTATGTACGTGGGGAACAGCTTGATGTAAGAGCATTACTCATCATTACAGAGCATTTATATAACAGTAAAAATCATGAAGGAAAATTAATCAAAGATTTAATTGCCTCACATCGTCGTGATATCTTGCCATTATTGGAAGATTTACGCAGTTGTGAAGCTAGAGAAGATGTAGCCATCGTACGAAGTAATGCCTGTACACGTGGTGTAAAATGTCCTTATTTTGATGAGTGTTTTCCAGAGAAACCAGATCATACCAGTATCTTGAATCTTGTACAATCTTGTCATAAATATGCTATGAAAGAGGAAGGCATTGAGGATATCAAAGATGTGGATGTAGAACGAATAGAGGGTACCAGACATCAATATGCTCAGATTATGGCCGCGAAATATGGCCGATATGTGGATCAGGCAGCACTTCGCTGCTGGTTGAAGGAACATATTCATTATCCAATCAGCTATCTTGATTTTGAATGGGAAACCTATGCATATCCACCTTATAAGGGCTTAAAGCCTTTTGATGTTGTATGCTTTGAATATTCTTTACATGTGGAACAGGCCAATCAAAAAGATTTGACACATCATTGTTTCATTGAAACAGGCGATTGTCGTATTGCTTTTATAGAATCCTTACTCAAACATGTACCAGCAACAGGTACCATATTGGTATACAACATGGAAGGTGCAGAAAAACTTCGATTAAAACAACTGGCAGAACAGTTTCCACAATATGCATCACAACTAGAAAGTATTTGGGAGAGAATGGTAGATTTATCTTTACCGTTTTCTACTGGAAATGTCTATGATAATCGTATGGCAGGCTTTTACTCTTTAAAAACGTTAGTACCGATTTTCTCAGATTATAACTATCAGGATCTGGATATCTCCTATGGTATGGATGCTGTAGAAAAATATCGTGAATTATCACAATGTGATGAAGCAGATGCCAAAGTAATCAGAGAACAATTAGATGCCTATTGTTCGATGGATACCTATGCAGAATATATCGTATACCATGCTTTGGATAAAATCGCCTGGGAGTCCTGATGTATTTATTTTATAATCTTTTAGCGATGTTCATCTTTGGGACCATTGGTTTATTTGTACGAAATGCACAACTGCCTAGTGCACTACTTGCGCTTATACGAACCTGTATTGGCGCCATGATTCTAGGATTGATCCTACTAAGTCGTAGAAAGAAAATAAACATTAACAAAGGGGAATGGAAATATATCCTATTATCCGCATGTTTTTTAGGCTGTAACTGGATTTTTCTATTTGAAAGCTATCGCTATACCAGTATTTCCAATGCGACCATTGTCTATTACAGTGCGCCATTGATGATTGCATTTGCATCTTGGTTTTTATATCATGAAGCTTTCACAAAGCAAAAAGTGGTATATCTTTTATGCAGTATGGCAGGACTTGTAGCGATATCTTTTCAAAGTGGGAGTTTTGATATCATGGGCATCTTCTTTGGCTTATTAGCCGCCTGTGGTTATGCCGGTATTGTTTTAACCAATCGCCATATTCATATGGAGTCATTAAGCTTTACATTTCTTCAACTGTCACTTGCCGCATGCATCATTCTGCCTTATGTCTTATGGCAAAAGGAATTCATACAGATTGCTAATATCACTATGGCACAGCTTCCATGGATCATATTACTAGGAGTCCTGCATACAGGAATTGCTTATCTTCTGTATTTTACATCCATCGCAAAACTATCCTCCACAAGTGTTGCGGTATGTAGTTATCTTGATCCCTGTACAGCAATCATCCTATCCATTTTCATTCTACAAGAACCATGTACACCTTTACAGATTGTAGGTATCATCTGCATATTTGCTGGTATTATAGGAGTCACAAAATCATCTAAAGGAGATGAAACAAATGCTTTATGAATTTAAAGAAGAACCGGTAGAAATAAAGGAATTTGATATGACACAAGAATCTATGAAGCTTGGCATCTTTGGAAAAGAAGATTTACCATCATTGATTGCTCAGTTTCATTTTGATCCTGTCACCATGGAAGAATATAACCAGATGAATCGTAAACCAAATCATAAAATGGATTCTTATTATGGATACGATTTTGGTATCCTGCATGCCGTTCATAAACAGGAAAGTTTTATTTCCATCAAACTAGGTGTCTATATTACCAAACATATGCTGTTGATTATTTGTGATAATGCAGCCATGAAGTCTGAAATATTATCAGATATGTGGCACATCAATGCCCATACGGTTTCCTTAGAGCATATGATTGCGACCTTGTTGCACACCATTGTGAAACACCATACCCAGATGTTAGAAGATATGGAAAATGATCTATCTACGATTGAAGAAGCAATCATGGAAAATCATATGTCGGATTTCAATCAGAAAACCAGACCATTACGAAGCAATATCTTATACCTGACACATTATTATGAACAATTACTCGATGTCTGTGAAGAACTGCTTCAGGATGAGAATGATTTCTTTCAGGAAGAACATTTACATCATCTGCGTATTATCTCTGATCGTATCAATCGTTTCAATGGAAATATCCATATCCTAAAGGACTATATGGTACAAATACAGGATGCTTACTCTACTCAGGTAGATATGAATCTTAACCATATCATGTATTTCTTTACTGTTATCACAACGATTTTTATGCCATTAACATTGATTGTTGGATGGTATGGTATGAATTTCCATAATATGCCGGAGTTAGAATGGAAATATGGTTATCCATTTGTAATCGTATTATCCATTGCCATCGTCGTTATATGTTTCTGGTTTTTCAAAAGGAAGAAATTATTGAAATAGAAAGCAAGTCGCTTTCTTTTTTTTACCAATTATCCCTGTTTCTTAACCATTTATCCCTTTCATATTGAAAAATAATGACTTTTACATGACAATAATCAAAAAGGGGTGGATATCATGTTATATGCAGAATTTAAAACAATCCAATTTGATGAGCGCATCATCCTACCAGCAGGACAAATCGATATCCCATCAGGCTTAACTTTGCTTTTAGGAGAAAGTGGCAGTGGGAAAACAACGCTAATGAAAACATTAAGTTTTCAAAATGCTTTTTTAACATCTTTCCAATATCAAAATATACAAGTTAACATCACTTCAGATAAAGAAAAACAGGATTTTATTTTTGAACATATATCTTTTCTTGACCAAAACGCACAATTGTTAGAAAATCTTACGATTCAACAACAAATCCAACTAATACAGACACAAAATACCACACCTGTATCAATGGATACCTATAATGATATTTTAAATTTTCATGAACAATTAAACAAATATCCCAATCAGTTATCCGGTGGAGAAAGAAAACGTGCAGCACTTCTTTGCGCCATTGCACGTCAAACAGATATTTTATTCCTAGATGAACCAACAGCTAACTTAGATGAGGTTGCCAGTGAACAAATGCGAAGCTTGTTTCAGCTTTTAAAACAAGAAGGAAAGACTTTGTTCATCGCAACACATGATGAGCAACTAAAAGCAATCGCAGATCAAATATATGAAGTGGATCATGGTATAAAAGTATGTAAAAAACAAATAAATAATCATGCAGTATATCCCATATCTCACCACAAAGACATAAAAGCCCTTTTACCAGAATTACGCCATACGCATCAGTATCAAAAAACATATCATCGTATCTTTACCTTCCTTGCGGTACTTTGTGTGGCATTTTGCACAGTATCTTTACAGCTACAAAACTTTCATTATGATTATATTCAGAATAAAAAAGTATTGGATGATACAAAATTTTTGATCTATGCACCTGATTTGGGAATGGAAAATCAACGCTATGAATTTTATGGTGCCGGCAAAGGCATCTCATCCAATCAAATACAGCAGGTAACAAGTCTTGCACATGTGAAAAGCGCAAAACCATGGTTTCAAATAGAATTACATGATGATTTAGCGTTATATGAAAAAGATCAATATGGCAATGAAGAGAAAGCATCTTCCTATAAAAAAGAAATGAAAATAAACTATCCCAATCAAACAAACAAGATTATCACAGAAAATGCATTAGTGTCCTGTTATGATGAAGCAGATGATCATGCCAATATCATTAAAAACGATTTCCATCAAAATGGCATCTTTATATCCCAGGCACTTGCCAACAGTATTTCTACAGATGAAAATACCTTAAAACAAACTACCATTACCTTCTCATTTCTTTCACCAAAATACCTGTCAGATGGATATGTCAGTGCCACAAATCAAGCAATCCCTATCACTTATCCTGCATGTACACCTATATCGATCACGACCCCAATCGCAGGCGTTTTAAAAGGAAATCAAATGGATATCACACCATTACATGATCTGCCTTATGCAATCTATATGAAACAAACAGAAATGATGTCCTATATCGATCAAACAAAGCAAACTCATCCAGAAACACTCTATACCACAGTAGAAATCGCAAATGATGGCAGTTATCAAAACTATCATTTCGATACCACACCACCAAAGGATACAACCAGATTATTACTTCATACAATTGATTATGAACCATGGGAGCCAACTCGCTATCTCATAGAAGTGGATGATGCTAATCATGTATCTGATGTCATCTCACAAATCACAAAACTTGGATATAATGTCTATCAGGGTGGAAAAGAATACCATACCATTACGGAAAATACCCGTCATTTGCAATCTATGATACGTATTGGTTCTTTAGTATCAATGTTTATCATTCTTGTGTTATTCACCATGTTGAAATATAACGATCGAGAAGCCCAGCAAAAAACAATTCACTATTTTACTATAATGGGATATCAGAAAAAAGAAGTTAAGGAAATCATGATAAGAAGCTATACGGACAATACAGTACATTTATGTATCTATGCAATGGCTTTGATCGCATGTATCCTGCTTTTAGATCAAGCATTTAACTGGTTTGGCATACAGATCAATCTAATGCTTGTAGCTACCACCTTATTATTATCCATTATATTAGAATTTATCATTCCATATCTAATCAAGCATTAAACAATACAACGTCTTTCGTATATCAAAGGAAAGGCGTATTTTTTTTATAAATTAAGCGTTTACACTGGTATATACCACTAGAAAATGTTAGAATAATAAGGAAGATAATTTTTAAAGAAACATGTGAAAGGAGGAATCCTATGCATTTGGCTGTTGTAGAAGATCATATTGAGGATGTTATGAAAATCAAACAAGAATTATCAAAATACGCAAATGTAACTTATGAAACTTTTGAACATATACAGCCCTTTCTCGAATGCTGTCTATCATTTGATGCGATTTTCTTAGATATCGATATGAAAGAAGAAAGTGGTATTGTTCTGGCACAACAAATACGCAAAAAAGATAAAATCATTCCAATCATATTTGTTAGCTATCATAACGAATATATCAATGATTGTTTCACGGTACATCCTTTCTATTTCATCAGAAAAGATAAACTGGCAATAGAATTAAAGCTTTGTATGGATGATTTGATTCCTTTATTGAAAAATAATCAGGCTATTTTCAATTACACGAAAAATGGGAAACACTTAAGTATGCCAGCGAAAGAAATTTTGTATTTTACCAAACTTCATAACACCTGCGAAATAAAACTGAAAGATCAATCCCTATTAAAAGTTCATATAACATTAAAACAAATTGAAGAACAAGGATTATTTGGATTCTATAAAATCAACAATTCTGTTATTGTGAATTTTGCGCATATTGTGATGTTACAACAGGATGCATCATTTTTGATGGATGATGGAACTAGCATAGAAATCAGCAGAAGAAAAAAAGAAAACGTGTCCAATGCTTATCAAGAATATCTAAGATGTTTAAGCTATCGCTAACCAGTTATCCCTCTTATGCGACCAAACATCCCTAAAGGGTTGAAATATTGCATAAAGTGTATAAAATGGTGCTGAAAGGAAGTGGTTACATTGATTTTGCATTGGGCACAAGCAATAACAGATTATCTGAATCGAAATGGAATTATTCAGAATGATTTAGAAATATATCAGTTTGGTTTTGTCTTATGTATATCTACAATGATGAGCTTTGGCCAGGTTATTCTAGTAGGAATTATATGTGACATTCTTCCTTATACGCTCTGCTATTTGATTTTGTTTACTGTATTAAGGGTTCATGTAGGTGGATATCATTGCACAACTTATCTAAAATGCCAGTGTACATATCTTATGATTTTTCTGATATATATGTTATTAAGGTATATAGATATTAATGTTTGGGTCGCATTCATGATGTATATAATAGCTAGCTTCACCATATGGATATATGCACCTGTTCAGCATCCATTAAAACCTTTAACACGAATTGAGAAAAAATCTTTTTCAAAAAAATCAAAATTATTAGTAGTCGTATTTGGGATTGCCTTATATCTAGCTCATTTGTTTGATAAAGGGTTATCCTACACTGTTTGGTATTGTCTACTGGCAAATGCATGTTTACTAACATATGGGGAGGTTGTTTATGTTCAAAAGAATGATTTTAAAAATGATCACTGTATTAGCTTATAGACAAGCTGTAGTTGCACACTCTCTTGTTTCTCATTATGGCATTTACCAATTTGAAGAGCCTAAGGGGCTGAAGGAGAAAAGATTATGATTTCATTTAAAAAGAAGATTAAAAAGTTTGCTGTTCCTGCCTTATGTTTAACAATTTTAGGAGCAGGTGCTGGAGTTACAGTAAATGCAGCTGATTATTCATGTACTAAGACTGTAGGTATTAATACTGCTATTGGTTCAGGAAGTGTTAAGGCTACTACAACACGTCATACTACAGGAAATTCTAAATGGGATACATATAGCGTTGGCTATAGTTCAGTATCAGGTACAAAAAGCTGTGTCTCTAATAGTAAAGAACTGTACACGTCAGATTCAAAAGCTCAATATAAATATACATTGAGTATTACCTTGTATAGTTACGCATACGGATCTGGTAGTGCAAATGTTGATTATTATTTCAACGGAAGCAAAGTATATTGATGCAAGAAGAGTGTTTTACACTCTTCTTGACTTTTTTTGGAGGTGGTTTTAATGAAATTAAAAATAAAAAATGTGATTTTTGATACTTATATCGTCTTAAAAAAAACTAGTTTTTTGCTTGATACTGGAAACCTAGTAGCGTTGATTGGAGAAAGTGGCAGTGGAAAATCCACAATCATTGATTCCATCACCTTTGAAAATGAGTTTTTAGAAAGCTTTGTATATCAAGAAAAAGATTATGCAAAAGCTACAAAAGAAGAACAACAATCTTTTATATTTGAACATATGGGAATCGTTCATCAACAACCAGAATTTCTAAAAGATTTAACCATAAAACTTCATATAGAAATGATAAAAGAGTTGTATGGAATAAAAGAAGATGAAGAAATACAAGACTGGATATCATCATTAGAATTAAAAGTATTATTAGAAAAATATCCAGATCAATTATCAGGTGGAGAACAGATACGTTGTGCTTTACTATTGGCATTAATTCATAAACCAGATATCTTAATATTAGATGAACCAACATCATCGTTAGATGAGTATCATCGTGATCAAGTGATTCAAGTGTTGAAAGAATATGCAAATCAAGGAAATATCGTATTATATTCTACTCATGACAGTCATCTGATAGAAAAAAGTGATGTTGTATATGAGATAAAAAATCAAGAACTGTATCAAATAAAAGATGACAATAAAAAAGAAACAGAAAATAATGAAACACAACATGTGACAAAGAAACATTTGGAAGGCATCAATTATTATTTTCGTAAGATGAAGAAACATCAAAAATTATATCATCGAATCATGGCTATGCTAACAATATTCTGTATAGGATTTACAGCTTTTGGCTTTGAATTTAATAATATTGCGTATGCAGTTCAGACACAACAAATGAATGATATAGCCTCTAATGAATTGTTGGTTTATAAAGGCGTAGATCGACAAGGAGAAAAATTTTATGAGTTTGGTGGTGCAAATGAATTAATCACTACAGAGGAAATAGAAAAAATAAAACGGATAGACCATATAAAGCATTTTGAGTGGCGATATGATACAGAGATTTTCAATAGTGCTTTACTTCCTGTTACAGATCGTAGATTTTCTGATGCAGACTATAGAGCGGATCCTATTGAAATACAAGAAAATAAAAGCATAATTAAGAAGCTAGGGCCTAAAGAAAAAGGAAATCAAAAAATAGATTCTTTGTATGTTTGTTCTTATATAAAAGATTGGAATTATGATAATGATATTAAATATAAATTTCAAAACGATGGTGTATATATATCTATGTGGTTTGCCCAGAAAATTGATTCAAATGTAGAAAATCTCAAAGGAAAAGAAATCAGTTTTTATTATACAGTACCAACGAGCGATGCTTATGGAAAAGTTTGGATAACGAATGATAATGAAGAAATGTTTTTACATCTTCCTAATACAACTAAAGTGAAAATAACATTACCAATAGCTGGTATATTAGAATACGCAAATATGGGAATTACCAATGATTATCAGGATGTAGTTTACATGGATAGAGATATCATAGAAAAGTATATCAACCAATATAAAGATGACACAGTTAGAACTATTTATGGTATGGATACGGAATATAAAAAATATTATATCAATGATTGTCCAGATGATGAAAAAGACAAGGTAATTCATGAAGTGAAAGAAACACCATGGGCACCTACTGGATACTCAGTAATCGTAGATGATATAAGTCATATGGGAGATGTGATACATGCAATCAATGAGATAGGATTAGATGTAGAAAATGGATATATGAATTATGGCGCTATGCGTCAAAACACGAAAGATATGCAAACAGCCATTAGAATTGGATCAGTAATTTTAAGTGTTATCATCTTTTTGATGTATATCGTGATGAAATATAACAATCGAAAAGCAGAACAAGAAATAAATGATTATTTCAAGAATATAGGGTTTCATAAGAAAGAAATAAAGAAAATTAAGCGTAAAAAATATATTGAGGAAAGTATCTTTGTAGCAATTCTTTCAGTAATCATATTTACAGCTTTGATGTTTATATTAAATGCATTGCATATAGGATATACCGTATACAGTTTGAAAATGGTAGTAATTATTTTATGTTTATCATTGATATTTGAAGCAATCATACCAATGTTAATAGAAACTAAAAAATAAAAAAAGGAGGATGGAAGCAATGATTGTGAAATTAAAAGATATTCAATTTCATTCCGATATCATAGTGAAAAAAGCAAAATTAGAATTGTTATCTGGAAATTTAACTGCTTTGATTGGAGAAAGTGGTAGTGGGAAATCCACAATCATTGATTCCATTATCTTTGAAAATGAGTTTTTAGAAAGCTTTATGTATCAGGATAAAGATTATGCAAAAGCTACAAAAGAAGAACAGCAAGCATTTATCTTTGAACATATGGGAATCGTTCATCAACAACCAGAATTTTTAAAAGATTTAACCATAAAACTTCATATAGAAATGATAAAAGAGTTATATGGAATAAAAGAAGATGAGGAAATACAAAATTGGATATCATCATTAGAATTAAAAGCATTATTAGAAAAATATCCAGATCAATTATCAGGTGGAGAACAGATACGTTGCGCAATACTATTGGCAATGATTCATAAACCAGATATCTTAATATTAGATGAGCCAACATCATCATTAGATGAGTATCATCGTGATCAAGTGATTCAAGCATTAAAAGAATATGCAGATCAAGGAAATATCGTATTATATTCTACACATGACAGTCATCTAATAGAAAAAAGTGATGTTGTATATGAGATAAGAAATCAAGAATTGCACCAGATAAAAGATAATAGTAAAAAAGAATCAAAAATTAATGAAACACAACATGTGACAAAGAAACATTTAGAAGGTATCAATTATTATTTTCGTAAGATGAAGAAACATCAAAAGTTATATCACCGAATCATGGCTATGCTTACAATATTTTGCATAGGGTTTTCAGCTTTAAGTTTTGAATTTAATAATATAGCATATTCAGTTCAAACGCAACAGATGAATGATGTAGCCTCTAATGAATTGTTGGTGTATAAAGGTGTAGACAGACAAGGATTTGTTGAATATGATTTTGGAGGTTCTAATGATTTGATTAGTGATGATGAATTGTCTAAAATCAAACAATTATCGCATGTAACTGATGTTGAGTGGAGATATGACATTGATTTATCTACACAAATGCTTTTTCCAGTGACAGATAAACGTTTTTCTTCCTATGATTATAAAGCTGAACCTTTTATATTGCTTGAAGATGGAAAAGAATTAAAAAAAGTTGATTATACAGGTTCACTTTCTGTTGTAACGTTATGTTCTTATTTAAATAATAAAGATTATGATTCTGATATTGAAATGAAATTCCAGGATGATGGTGTTTATTTGTCAAAAGACTTTGCGCAAAGATTTGGGATAAATATCAAAGATTTAAAGGATAAGAAACTATCATTTAGTTTAGCAGTAGCTGTTAATGATGCTTATGGGAAAACATGGACATATTCTAAAGAGGAAGATACCATCTATTTACATTACCCTAATATTAAGATGATAAAGGTGACTTTACCCATTGCAGGGGTATTAAAAAATTCAAATATGGGAGTAACAAATAATTCTCAAGATGTGATCTATATGAACAGGGATATCATAGAAAAGTATATCAATCAGTACAAGGATGATACAGAAAGAACAATCTATGGAATGGATACTGAATATAAAAAATATTACATTAATGATTGTCCTGATGATGAAAAAGATAAAGTAGTGCATATAGTTAAGGAATCCCCATGGAAGCCAACTGGTTATTCAGTTATGGTAGATAATATTGGCAATATGGGAGAAGTAATCCATTCGATTAATGAATTAGGACTTGATGTGGAAAGCGGATATGCAAACTATGGAGCGATTCGTCAAAATACGAAAGATATGCAAATAGCCATCAGAATATCTGCAATCATTATTTTGATCATAGTTTTCTTTATGTATACTGTAATGAAATATAATAATCGAAAATCTGAACAGGAAATTGATAAATACTTTAAGAATATTGGATTTCATGAGAAAGAAATAAAACATATGAAACGAAAGAGATATATAGGAGAAAGTTTCTTTGTGGCAATCATTGCAATGATTGTATATACGTTATTCATGTTTTTATTAAATGTGTTGCATATAGGATATACCGTATACAGTGTGAAAATGGTAGTGATTATTTTATGTTTATCATTGATATTTGAAGCAATCATACCAATGGTAATAGAATTAAAAAAATGAATAAATGATTAAAAAAGTGAGGGGAGTACATGTTTGACATAGGAATAACAATCATAGAAAATGCAATATATGCATTTATTACGTTTAGCTTAATTAATATAAAAGCAAAAAAAGAATGCCCATTCTTCTTATTGCTATGGGGAACATTAACTGTTTTAACCCTGGTTTCTAATCATTTAGAGGCTTATGATATTTTACTTGAACCGCTTACGATATTGATGATATGCGTGTTATCGTCGATTTTCTCATATAATCGAAAATCATATATATTAATGATATCCATTGTTCCATCCATCATCAATAACGTGATTGTGACAGTAAGTGTTTTTATGATCTCATTTGTTTTAAGACGACCAGCTATTACTATATTATCTGAATATTATGTTTTAGTTGCGTGTCTTACGAAAAGTGTATTTTTAATTTTAGGTATTCTGATTTACCATTATAGAGATTCCATTATTAAATTTTCAGACTATCGTTTTAAAGAATGGTGGCCAATGATTGTATTAAGTTATGGCATACTGTTTTCATTTAATATCTTGTTTTCTGTTTTGATAAATCAAAGTATTCGTCTTGAATATACAATGTTTATGATATTTATCAATATGATTACTGCCTTTATGGTACTCATCATGTTTTATAATTTACAAAAAAGCAGTAAAGAAAAGTATGATGATAAGTTGAAACTTGCTTTGTTTCATAATGATATGGAAGCATATAAACAGATGCAGGAATTAGAAGAAGCAATCAGAAAATCTAGGCATGATGAAAAATATCGATATTCCTATATGTATCAACTGGTGGAACAAGGGGATATCGAAACGTTAATAAAAGTATTAAAAGAGAGAGTAGATGAGGTAAATACATGGAAGTATTATCGTTTTAGTAATCAGACGATATTCAATATGGTGTTAAATGAGCGTATCGCAAAGATGGAAGATTTGAAAATTCAATTTGATTATGATATACGTGTACCTGAAACGCTTGCGATGGAGGAGATGGATTTATATCGTATCTTATCTAATTTGATGGATAATGCGATAGAAAATTGTAGTGGGGAAAAGCGAATTGTTATGAAAGCATGGATTGTACAAAATGCTTTGCGTGTAGTCATTAAAAATACGATAGATCAAAGTGTGTTACAGGATAATCCTGATCTGAAAACAAAGAAAGAAGATATAAAACATCATGGACATGGATTGGATAATACAAGAAAAATTGCTGAGTTATATATGGGCAGTTTATTGGTAGAAGAAGATGATGGGTATTTTGTGAGTGATGTAATATGTTGTTTAAGGGCAATTGCCGGGGAGGAAGAGATGGATGATTAAGTTAAATAATATAGAGATAAGTTATGATCGGGTGTTATTAGAAAATGGCAGTATGCAAATACCAGATAAAACACTGACATTAATTACCGGATTGAGTGGTACAGGGAAGAGTACATTATTATATCGTGTTGGAATGATATCTGATCAATGCGATTATGGGTATGAAATCAATGGAAAAACGATTGATTTAAGAGATGAAAAATGTAAGAGTCAATATCGAAGATTGCATTTTGGATATGTAATGCAGGATGCCAGTCTTTATGAACAATATGATGTATTAGGAAATTTGAAGTTGTATGCTTCTTTTGCGGGGAAGGAAAAAAGTGAGGAAGCTTATTTGCATTTGTTGTCGCTTGTGCATTTACAGGTTCCAATGCATCAAAGTATTGAAACATTATCTGGTGGAGAACGGCAGCGATTAGCAATTGCTTGCGCATTATGTAAAGATCCGGAAGTATTGATACTAGATGAACCAACGAGTGCCCTAGATAAAAAGAATGAAACAATCGTATTGGAAGTATTGAAACAGTTAGCACATGAAGAAGGTAAGTGCATCGTGATGGCAAGCCATAGTGCACTAGCCAAGGAATATGCAGATCAGATTTATTCAATTAAAGAGAAAAAACTGATATGTGAAAAGCAGTATCAGGGGACAAGTATTACATGGAAAGATGACAAACAGAAGCTTTCTTTATCTTTTTTCACAAACTATATCCGTTATTTCTTTCAAAAATATAAAAGTTTGAATGTTATGATGATTACTGCCATGATTTTGTGTATGATGGCATCTACCTTATCGCTTGGCTTTATTGACGCACATGCGAAATCCAGTTATGAGGCATTGGAAAGACTGACGGATAAACAGTTGTTTATCACTGATGATAAGAGTCAGATGTATATGAATGGGGAATTACCTGTGATGAAGGACATGGAAAAGCTGAAGCTGGAAGATGGGGATAGTCTATATCCATATCATAAGATGATGATTTCTGTGAATGGTATGTGGGTAAGTGTGGTTCCTTATTTTGATGGACAGGATTTTAGTGATAAGATGTTAAGAAAAATGGATTTAGGGGATAATCAGGGTGTGTATTTTTCTCATCAGCTGTATGTGGATATGAAAGATATGGCATTTGTGGATAATCAATTTGACGCAAGTGGTGTGGTATTTGATATTCAAGATGGGGAAGATATGGGGCATCCCTTTGAAAAAAGCTTCCTTGTGAAAGGGGTATTGGATAAAAATATTCATTGTCCATACTTAAAAGATGAGAAAAGTTTTATTTATATGTATTATAAAGAAATCGATGCATTGTATCAAAAGTATAGCTCACAAAAGGATACACGAGGATATATTTTATGTTCAAATAATTTACAGTCGTTAATGAAGGATAAAGATGAGGCAAAAGCTTTAGGGTTTGGGGTAAATGAAGGACAGGTCAATCTGGATGCATTAAATACTTTAGCACATACAACGCAGAACTTACGTTTTCTTGTGTTAGGTGGTTTTTTGATTGTATTCATTTTGATGTTGAGTGCTTTACAGATCAATTATTTCTATAAACGGAAGCGAGAATTTGCATTATTGAGCGTAAATGGGCTGGCTCATCGTGATTTGCATAAATTATCATTGATGGAAATTGTAGGAAAGATTTTGTTGTCCTTGATTATTTCGATGATTGTCAGTGGCATCGTGTGGATGGTTTTATCAGTTAGTGGACTTATGAAATTAGAAATTGATGGAATCGCACAATTGATTTTCTATGTGATCTTATTTGTTATTGTTGTTTTGGTAACGATGATATATAGCGTTATATTCTTTCGCAAGAATCAGCCAGAAAATATTTTAAGAAATTAATATAAATTGTTGACAAAGGCTAACTTTTGGTATATAGTATGTTTGAAGTTAGATTTAACTAACATGAGAGCTTGCATAAACATTCCTTTCTCAAAATGTAATCCTCTTTAAACCTTTCATAACTTTACAACCAACAAGATTATCTGACTTCTTAAATTGGAACGTATTTCCTCATGCGTTCCTTTTTCTTTTTTCTTTTTCAAATGGCAAACTTATGGTAAACTAATACTGATTGGAGTTGAGAATATGGCTTTTTTACCTACAACAAGAGAAGAAATGCTGCAACAGGGCTATGAACAGGTGGATTTTGTATATGTGAGTGGGGATGCGTATGTGGATCATCCAAGCTTTGGATGTGCAATTATCACCAGAGTCTTGCAGGCATATGGATATAGCTGTGCCATTCTTGCACAGCCTGACTGGCATAACGACGATGAATTTACACAATTTGGAGAACCAAGACTTGGCTTTTTGGTATCTGCTGGAAATATTGATTCTATGGTGAATCATTATTCTGTTAATAAAAGACGACGTGATAAAGATTACTACAGTGATGAGGGGGTTATGGGAAAACGACCAGATCGTCCTACCATTGTATATACACAGATATTGAAACGTTTATATCCGCATAAGCCGGTTATGATTGGTGGAATCGAGGCCAGCTTGCGACGTTTATCTCATTATGATTATTGGGATGATAAAGTAAGAAGAAGTATTTTAATGGATTCTCAAGCCGATTTATTGATGTATGGCATGGGAGAAAACACCATCGTGGAAGTCGCAGATGCTTTGGCAAGTGGATTAGAGGCAAAGGATATTTGTTATATCAGAGGTACCGTATGGAAAACAAAATCCATTGAATATGTATCAGATTATATCATGCTGCCAAGTTATGAGGAAGTATGTAAAGATAAGCGTACGTATGCGAAAAGCTTTCATATCCAGCATGAAAATATTGATGCGATTGCAGCAAAGGTATTGGTAGAACCATATGATGGATGGTATGTGGTACAAAATCAACCACCACTTCCATTGACACAGGAAGAAATGGACTTTACGTATTCACTGCCATATGAAAGAACGTATCATCCTAAATATAAATACATACCAGCAATTGAAGAAGTACAGTTTTCCATTGTATCAAATCGAGGCTGTTTTGGATCTTGTGCCTTCTGTGCAATTACCCATCATCAAGGTAGAGTCATTTCTACCAGAAGTAAGGAAAGTATTGTGGAGGAAGCAAAACGGATTACGGAAATGCCTAACTTTAAGGGATATATTCATGATGTGGGAGGGCCTACTGCCAATTTCTCAAGAGAGGCATGTGACAAACAAAGAGAATTTGGCGCATGTAAAAGCAGAGAATGTTTATTCCCGAAACCATGTAATAACCTGATTGTTGATCATAGCCGTTATTTGGATATCCTTCGTGCTGTAAGAGAGCTGCCTAGGGTGAAGAAAGTATTTATTCGTTCAGGTATTCGTTATGATTATCTGATGTATGATAAAAATGATGAGTTCTTTGATGAACTGGTACAGCATCATATCAGTGGACAGTTAAAGGTTGCCCCTGAACATATCAGTGCGGAAGTATTGGATAAAATGGGAAAACCACGTAAAGAATTGTATTTGAAATTCGTTGAAAAATTTAAACAGAAGAATGAACAGTTCCATAAGGATCAATATATCGTGCCATATCTGATGAGTTCCCATCCAGGATGTGATTTAAATGGTGCGATTGAATTAGCGTGCTACCTGAAAAAAATTCATCATACCCCAAAACAGGTACAGGATTTCTATCCAACGCCGGGAACACCGGCGACTTGCATGTATTATACTGGACTTGATCCTAAAACAATGAAACCGGTCTATGTGGCAAGAACACATGAAGAAAAAGCCATGCAAAGAGCATTGATGCAGTTTACTTATCCTCAAAATTATGATTTAGTATATAAAGCATTAAAAACAGCTGGTCGTATGGATCTGGTGGGCAATGGGCCTAAATGTCTGATTCCATATCAGAAACCAGGGCATTTTCCATCCAGACGTGATCAAGGTAAGCGATATGGTCAGAAGCCATATGCGAAAAAGGGGAATGAGCGTAAAGGAATGAAGAAACGATGAAATATTTTCGTCAGTTGATTATCGTTTTTGGCTTTTACTATGGAGGAGAATGGATATCTACCTTGTTTCATTTACCATTACCAGGCTCACTTGTAGGTATGATCTTATTGTTTTGTGCTTTACAGTTACATATACTGCCATTATCTTCAGTGGAAGATACTGCTGATTTTTTACTTGCGCACCTGCCATTTTTCTTTATTCCCGCTGGGGTTGCGCTAATGGCGAATTTTATGCATATCCAAAGCATCTGGTTTCAAATCCTTTTGGTATGTTTGATCACAACGATTCTTACCATGGGGTGCAGTGGATTTTGTATACAAAAGCTGATGGAAAGGAAGCGTGATTAAATGAAGGCGTTATTTACTTCGCCAATGTTTGGCATTCTGTTATCCTTAGTGGCTTTTGAAATTGGTCTGTGGATTCAGAAGAAAACCAAATTATTGGTATTGAATCCTTTATTGCTGGCAATTACAATGATTATCGTTTTACTATTGCTTTGTGATATTCCTTTATCATCTTATCAGGTGGGTGGAAATATGATCAATATGTTTTTAGGACCAGCAACGGTAGTATTGGCAATCCCATTATATCGTCAGGCACATAATCTGAAATACTATTTTGCGCCAATCATGATTGGCATCTGTGCAGGAGTTGTCTGTGGCTTAACTTCTACTTTGTTATGTAGTATGCTTATGGGCTTTGATCGTGAAATTATTGCCAGTATCATGCCAAAATCCATTACTACACCAATTGGAATTGAATTAAGCGCACAGCTTGGCGGTATTGAGGCAGTAAGCGTATTAACGATTCTGGTAACGGGGATTATGGGAGCAGTTGTCGCAGATATGGTATTTCGTATTTTCCATATCGATCATCCTATTGCCAAAGGAGTAGCACTTGGAACAAGTGCCCATGCAATTGGCACAACCAAGGCATTATCTCTTGGTCATATCGAAGGTGCCATGAGTTCTTTAGCGATTGGTGTCAGTGGATTGATCACAGTATTTTGTGCACCGGTTGTATGGGATATGATACAAGCTTTTCTATAACAGTAAAACAGGTCCATGTGACCTGTTTTTTTAAATGCGTATTACTTCCTGATATACCTGATGAAGCAGTGTCCATGTGAAATGATCAACGACACCATCTTTTCTCAGGCCTAAAAGATCTTGAAATGCAAGGACACATTGATGCGTTGCTACGCCAAAGCAGGCATCAGCGTCAATAAAAGGAATGGAGGAGTAAAAATTAGAAATGGTTTGTAAGCGATTTTGTATGAGTAAGACAGAGGCTCCACTAGCGCCAAGGGTTAGTGGTTTTTTAGGAAAAGGAGGCATTCCCTGTGTCGTAAAGATGCCCGCTTCGATCTTGGAGGCAGTGGTAAACAACAAGTTCCATGTGTTTTGATCAATTATGCCATCCCCATGTATTTGGAATAGCTCTTGAAATACTTTGATTGCATTTACACATCGATCATGCATGATACCATCCACAAGGATGTTTGGTATGGCTGGATACATGGAAGCGACTGTATTGATTGCACGCTGTATCATACAGACTGTTTTCATGTCCTGTAGGCTGTCAGGATAATCCATTGGTTGATTTTGAGGATCTATTAATTCTAAAATACGTGTACAGACAGATATTAGATTTGTCTGCGTTGTTGAATCAAGGAGGCCACTCACCTGTGTATGGCTTAATTTTTGAAACGCAATGATCGCATCTTTGGTTTCATTATCAAAGATATGTGTGACACGAAGTGGTGGCAGTTCTTCATAAAAATTCGCAAGAAAGGAAAGGCAGGTTTGTAGATCCCCCATGATATTTCCCTGTGTGCCATACTCTTGAATGGAAGAAATCTTTAGATGCTTATGATAGATAATATCTTCCATTGATCGAATAGAAGAATGAAAGCTATCATCTACAGGCAGGATCCATTCATTTTGATGTTTCTCTAATATATCCATTAAGAGCTTGTCCACAATATCATAAGACAGCTGAATGGACGCATGCAGGAAGGAGCATGTTTCATCTATCACATAAATTTGATCCTGTATGCTATCCTTTGCGGCAGCTTGTTGAAATGTAGTAAACAACAATTCACTGATTGTTGTTTTAAGGATATCTAAAGGCCAGGTAGGATTCACGTTCGCATTTGCGATGCTTTTTAGATATGATGTTCCATCAAGATACACGCGTTGATGATTTCTTTTGAAAGCAACATAAGCCGGAAATGTGAATTTCTTGATTTGCCATGGCTGCATGTTACATGGCTTTTTTTCCATAGACGAAATAATCTTCAGCTTTATGTTTGTTTCATCACTTAACAAAGGGCGCAAGGAAACTTTTAAGCAGGCATGTATATGATCAAAGATTTCGATATTTTCTATCTGTATTTTTTGATAGCCCTGCTTTGTGATCTCGACAGCATAATGTTTGATTTCCTCATCCACATACAAGGGAATATCCATTGTTTCCCCATGTTCATCTGTTAAAAAGAAATCTTCATAGGCTACAATATCAGCTTGTTTACGATAGATACGAACATTGACATCAGGGATATAAAGACCAATACGATGAATGCCTGTGATAATTTTTAAATAACCTGTAGCGATAATTTCACCCCCTACATTACCTTATGTCAAACGCCTGTTTTCGCTTGGGAATATGCCTAAGTGCGTTATGGCTTTTGTTGTTTATGTGAATTATGGGATAAACTTATAGAATTATGTAAACTTTCATGGTTAGGTTGACGAAATGTTTATTTAGCATTACTATTCTTGTGTAAATATTTCACGCATGAAATATTTTGGTAAAAGAAGGTGTAACATGCAAGAGAATGAAGTAGTTATACGCCTGTTGAGAAACATAATGTGTAATCTGTCTACGATCATGAATCATTATTATGAACCATATGGAATCACAGGGGTACAATGTCAGGTGATGATGGAAATCGCAGAAAATGGTGGAGAGATACGTACAAGTGAACTTGCGAAGCATTTACAGATGGGGAATTCCAATTTATCTGCCATCATCAAACGGATGGAACGCCATGATCTTTTGATCAGAAGAAGAAATCCTATGGATGAGCGAATCGTGATGGTATCACTTAGTGAAAAATCCAAACACTGTATGGCAGAAATGCAAAAAGATCTACATCGCCATTTTGACTTGTTAGCACCATTAAAACAACAAGAAAAGGATGATATCATAAAATGTTTACAAATGCTGAATCAGGCAATCGTAGGAGGTGTACAACATGAAGAACACAAATAAGAAAAAGCGACCTTTATATTTTTATTACTTTATCATATTGATCGTGATATTGGTTGGTAATTACCTTTTGAGTAATTATATGTATGATAAACATATGGAAAGTGTTAGTTATGATCAGTTTTTAACTGCCATTGATGAAAAGAAAATAGATAAGGTCAATATAGGTGATGAAGATATTACCTATACCATCAAAGGTGAAGAAAAAAAGGCTTATCAGACGGAAACCATGGAAAATGATACAACGTTAATAGATAAACTGCATCAGGCAGGTGCTACTTTCACAAGAGAGCATGCCAAGGAAATGAATCCATGGCTGTATCTGTTTCTAACAGTCGTAGCCCCATTATTACTATTGTGGTGGCTGGGTAATCGTACCTTTAAGAAAATGCAGGAAAAGATGGGCGGCGATTCCATGAGCTTTGGTGGAGGCGGCTTTGGCAACTTTGGAAAAAGCGATGCAAAGGTCTATGTAAAAAGCCAGAGTGGAAAGACTTTTGAAGATGTAGCTGGTCAGGAAGAAGCAAAAGAAGCTTTACAGGAAATGGTGGAATTCTTAAAGAATCCGGAAAAATATAAAAAAATCGGTGCACAGATGCCGAAAGGTGCTTTATTAGTAGGTCCTCCAGGAACCGGGAAAACATTATTAGCAAAAGCGGTTGCTGGAGAAGCAAATGTTCCATTCTTTTCTATCAGCGGCTCAGAATTCGTGGAAATGTTTGTAGGACGTGGGGCAGCACGTGTGCGTGATTTATTCAAACAGGCCAGAGAAAAAGCGCCATGTATTGTCTTTATTGATGAAGTGGATACAATTGGTAAAAAACGTGACGGTGCAGGATATGGTGGCAATGATGAACGTGAACAGACATTAAATCAGCTGCTTGCGGAAATGGATGGGTTTGATGGATCTACCGGCGTTATCATTTTAGCCGCAACCAATCGTCCTGAATCCTTAGATCAGGCATTATTAAGACCTGGAAGATTTGATCGTCGTATACCGGTAGAATTACCAGATTTAGCAGGACGAGAAGCAATATTAGCCGTACATGCGAAAGATGTGCGTATAAGCAAGAATGTAGATTTAAGAGGTATCGCCAGAGCAACAGCTGGTGCCAGTGGGGCAGAGCTTGCCAATATCATTAATGAAGCCGCATTGCTTGCGGTAAAGGATAACCGTACACAGGTCATTCAAAAAGATTTAGAAGAAGCTGTAGAAACGGTAATCGCTGGTTATCAGCGTAAGAATGCAGTGATTTCCACTAAAGAAAAATTGATTGTATCTTATCATGAAATTGGTCATGCACTGGTAGCCGCAAAATCAAAAAATAGTATGCCAGTAACCAAAATCACGATTGTGCCAAGAACCAGTGGTGCCCTTGGATATACAATGCAGGTACCAGAAGATGAATCTAATCTGATTACCAAAGAAGAAGCGTTCACAAAGATCGTTACATATTGTGGTGGTCGTGCAGCAGAAGACTTGATCTTCCATTCCATTACCAGTGGTGCTGCCAATGATATTGAACAGGCAACCAAGGTTGCACGTAGTATGATTACACGACTTGGTATGAGTGATGAATTCGGTATGACAGCACTGGAAACCATCAATAATAAATATCTGGGTGGAGATGCTTCCCTTGCGTGCAGTGATCAAACAGCAACCAAGATTGATGAAGAAGTTGTCAAACTGATTAAAGAAGCTTACGCCAATGCGTATAAGATATTAGAAGAAAATAAAGACAAATTACATGAGCTTGCGAAATTCCTGTATGAAAGAGAAACCATTACAGGAGAGCAGTTTATGGAAATATTAAACCGTAAGCCATTATTGGAAACACAAGAAAATAAAGAATGCTAAAAAAGGTGCATACAGCGCCTTTTCGTTTTTTGACGTTGCCACTTACCTTTGAAGAATGATATAATAGCCATAAAAGAACTAGGAGGAATTTCATATGCCAAATATTATCACACATAAAATTTTTGCAGAAGAAGTCTTGAAAAAAATATCAAAAAAGGATATTGAAGATATTATCGAGCGTTATCATCAGATTTATTATATTGGAAGCAATGGACCGGATTTTTTATTCTTTCAACATGCGAAACCATGGGAAGCAATGAAAAGTCATACCTTGAATCGTTTAGGAAGTGCCATGCATGCAGGAAAAGTCAATGCCTTTTATGAAGTTGCTATTCGCGAAGTTAAACGACAGAAAAATGTTGAAGTAAAAGAAATGATGATGGCATATCTGTTTGGGCATTTATGCCACTGGGCATTAGATAAAACCACTCATCCATATATCTTTTATCGTACCGGCAATTGTAAAGGTGTCAGTGCAGGATATCATCATCGTTTTGAATCCATGATGGATACCATGATGCTGGAAAAATACCATAATATCAATATTAAAGATTATCGAAGCTATGAAATATGTGAATATAACGAAAGTATTTTAAAGGCAATTTCACGTATTTATGTACCCGCCGCAAAAGAAGTGTACCATGTGGAGGTAAAAGTACATGATCTAAGAGAAACCTTGAATTCATGGTATGATGTACAAAAATTACTATATGATCCAAATCATGTGAAATATGCAATATTAAAAGGAATCGAAGGTGTTATTCGTAAACCATGGGCAATTTCTGGCAATATTGTAAAAAGTAAGATAGATGATCGTTATGATGTATTAAATGAAGAAAAACGTGTATGGTATCATCCTTGTGATGATCATATCAGTTCAAATGAAAGTTTTTTGGAATTATTTGATAAAGGCATTTTCACTGCCATTTCTGTCATAGAAAAAGCCTATGGCTGTATCGAATATGATGCGGGTATAGATGGTGTGATGGATATTTTACAGGATCAAGCATATGATACTGGTATGGCACAGGGAAAGCAGATGCAGTTCTTTGATATCATATATGAAGAAAAAGCATAAATGTTCCCGTGAAAAATGGAGGTAAGTAATGAAACTTTTTGATTTACATGCGGACATTGGATACGATGTCATGGAGGAAAAAACAAAAGGAGATTTTCATGTGGTGAAAAACACCCATGCGAAAAAATTTGATCAGGGGCAAATCGCCTATGTGGCAATGGCAAGTTTCTTTGAAGGCAAAGAAGACTGGACATATATGCAGGATATGATCAAAAGCCTTCGTAAACAGATCGAAGAATGTGTTGATATTGACCTTGTTTTAAGTAAAGAAGATTTATTAAATGACAATGGGCATAAAAAAGCAGTCATGAGTGTGGAAGGTATGTGTGGCATTAAGGATGCACCAAGAGAGAAAATCAGATGGATGTATGAGCAGGGTGTACGAATCGCTTCATTTTGCTGGAATGATGAAAATGCACTGGCAACTGGTGTAAAGGGAACCATAACACGAGGATTAACAGATATGGGAAAAGAAGCACTTGATGAAATGAACAAACTGCATATAATTGTGGATGTATCCCATGCGAATGAAAAAACTTTCTGGGATATCATGAATGCAAACCCATGGCAGGTCATTGCGACACATTCCAACTTGCGTGATTTATGTGATCATCCAAGAAACCTATGGAAAAAACAGGCGCAGGCAATTGCTGCACAAGATGGTGTCATCGGTGTTGTGTGTGCGCCAGGCTTTGTGTCCACAAAAAAAGAGGAACAGGATATTCCTCATCTCGTAGCGCATGTGAAAGCATTAAAAGAATGTATTGGTATCGAGCATATCGCCGTTGGATTTGATTTTATGGATTTTTATGATGACGCGGATATTTATGGGGCCATTACAGATTTATCAAATGCTACACAGGCACAAAACTTTGTAGATGAATTATATCATCAAGGTTTTGATGCATCACAAGTTGAACAAATCTGTTTCAAAAATGCAATTCATGTAGTTTCAAAAGCATATGAAAACCGGCTATAATCATTAGCCGGCTTTTTTCATACTTTCTGCTTTCTTACAAAGGATATGATAAGCTTCTTCTATATCTTCACAAGCCAATACACTTTCTTCCATGGGGCACATCCCTGTCCCACTTCGATTTATAATATAAGGCACAAGTACATCATAACTGATTGGGATATGATGTTGACGAAACATCGTTAAAGCATGTTCACTGATCATACAGGCATGAACTTTTTTAACACCGCCATAAATCATTAACATGGCAGCAGCTTTTCCAATGACTTTATCTACCACGATGCCCTCACGCAGCACCCCCTGCTCAATAAAATGCAGTAAAGGAAGAATACCTTTATTTTTCTCTTTATAAATATGTCCGCAAGAGGAAACAATACAGGTTAATTGTTCCTTTTTTAAAGCTTTTTTCAAATCTTCCAAGGAAATACCTTCTTTCTGGCAAAATTAGTAAAAAAAGGACAATTTTTGACATCGCCCTTACATCAATAGTTTATCACAGTATCGTTTAAAATGAAAGACTGTTTATCTGGAATTTTTTACGTATAATATAGGTATAGAACAACAAGGAGGGATTTTATATGAAAGTCCAAATCTACGGAAAAAATATTACAGTTACTGCGGCAATCGCCGAAAAGATTGAGAAGAAGTTATCTCACTTAGAAAAATACTTCATAATTGATGAAAACGTGGTAGCAAATGTGGTGGTTCGTGTATATCCAAACAAACAGAAAATCGAGGTTACAATTCCTACCAAATATGCAGTATTACGTACTGAAGTTGTGGATGATGATTTATATGCAGCCATCGATAAAGCTATTGATAAATTAGAAGATCAGATTCGTCGTCAAAAGACACGTCTGACAAGAAAGAATAAAGAAAAATTAGCATATGCATTTATTGAAGAAGATTTTGAAGTTGCTGATGATGAAGATGATGATGAAGATGAACTTGTAAAAACAAAATCTATCGTTCCTGATACAATGGAATTAGATGAAGCAATCATGCGTATGGAAATGTTGAATCACAGTTTCTTCATCTATCGTGATGATGAAACTAAAGAAATCGCTGTTGTTTACAAACGTAATGATGGTGGTTATGGTTTGATTGAAACAGAATAAAGAAATAACTAGAAAGTCTGAAAAGGCTTTCTTTTTTTGCGTTGACAAAGTGAGTGAGACTTGTTAGAATGAAAATATAAAGAAAGGAAACCGGTAAAACACATGCAAACTAGATAATTTGATCAACACATGGACAATAAAAGAAAACAAATATGTTTTTTGTCATGCACGGTGAAATTATCTAATGAAATATATATGATAAACATATGTTAATATGATAATTTTTCCCGTCCAGTAAAGGAGGGATTTTTTTTGTTGTTGTGTAAAATCGATCATATCGATAAAACGTTTTCCAATAAGATATTGTTTCAGCATGTTACCTTTGAAATCAGACAACATGACCATATAGGAATTGTAGGAGAAAATGGTTGTGGAAAGACCACTTTATTAAATATCCTGACGAATAAAATAATGCCTGATGAAGGTAAGGTTACCTGGTATGCGACATATCAATACTTTCAACAATTTGATGAACAGCTATATGATGATATCAGTGGTGGAGAAGCACTCAGAAATCGTTTGCAGGAAACGATACAATCAAATGCATTTGTTTACCTATTAGATGAACCAATTAGTAATCTGGACAATGCAGGGATACAAAAGGTATCCTATTTCCTTCATCACTGCGATACTTATGTCATCGTATCACATGATCCTCAATTATTGTCAGAATGTACAAAAATCATCGAGATTTCCCATCATCAAGTACAGATTTATGAAGGAAATTATGAAGCATATCAAATACAAAAGGAAAAACAAAATAAAAAGATACAAGAAGAATATAATACATACATCCAGCAAAAACAGCAAATTGAACATATGATAGATGACAAACGAAAGAAAATGGCAAAGGTATCTAAAAAGCCGAAACATATGTCCCATTCAGAATTTAAGATGCGAGGATATGTCGCTTTACGTACAAGTTTTCAAGGAAAAGAGAAAAAGGCCGCAAAACAAATTAAGGCTTTACAAAAAAGAATCAAGCATATGGAAGTAAAAAACAAACCACATGAAAAGAAAACTGTTCAATTTGATTTATCAAATATACAGCAATTACCATCGAATATCGTTGTATCAGCGCATGATTTTTCATTTGCATATGATCAAAAAATCATATTTCAGCATGCATCTTTTACATTATATAATAGAAGGTGTACCTGTATCTTGGGGGAAAACGGTAGTGGGAAAACAACCTTAATGAACAATATTGCCTCTATGAATGAACAGTTTTGGTATGGAGGACATCCGGTATTTGCGAAACTAGATCAGGATTTTAGAAATTTAGATAAGCAAAGAACACTTTGGGAAAATGCCAAAATGGATTGTGTACAATCAGATCAGGTATTACGCAGAATCTGTGACCAACTACTATTTGATACATATGACTTAAAGAAACAGGTATCACTTTTAAGCGGTGGCGAAAAAATACGCTTATCCATCATAAAATTGCTTGTATCAAATGCAAATGTCCTGCTTTTGGATGAACCAACCAATTATATGGATAGCGATAGTGTTGATGCATTTATTCACGTTGTTAAAGAATATCCAGGATGTATGCTGATAATCACGCATGATGAACGAGTGTTGCGAAAACTTGCTGAGGAATTATGGATATTGAAAAATAAACTAATTTTCATGTTTCAAGGAAATTATGAAGAATATCTCATAGATCAAAAAAATAAAAAGAAAGAAGTAAAAATTGAAAAAAGTATATTGGAAATGCGATTAAGTCATGCGAGTGCTAAACATTATCAAACAAGGGATGATCAAGAAAAAGAAAGACTTGAAAAAGAAATGGAAACCATCATCCAACAGTTAAAACATAGGAATATGTGATATAATTAAAAAAAGTGAGGTTATTATGGAAAAGAAACGATGTAAATGGGCAAGTGATGTACCAGAGATTTATGTAAAATATCATGATGAAGAATGGGGCGTCCCATGTCATGATGATCATCATCTGTTTGAAATGTTGATTTTGGAAGGATTTCAGGCAGGGTTATCATGGTTAACCATTTTAAAGAAACGAGAAGCATTTCGTGAAGCATTTGATCATTTTGATGCAACGATCATCAAAGATTATGATGAAGATAAAATAAAAACATTGATGCAGAATAAAGCAATCGTACGAAACAAAAGAAAGATAGAAGCCGCTAAGATCAATGCGAACGTATTTATACAAATACAGAAAGAATTTGGCAGCTTTGATGCCTATTTATGGCATTTTACAGATAATAAAGTGGTATATGATCATGATGAACCAATACCGACAAGTACGCCTTTGTCTGATGAAATCAGTAATGATTTAAAAAAACGTGGGATGAAGTTTGTTGGAACTACCATCATATATGCCTATCTGCAGGCAATTGGTGTTGTGAATTCTCATGAAAAAGATTGTTTCTTATATCAAAAACATTAGGTGCTGTTTCACAGTGCCTGATTCTTTTATTTGATATACAACCCAGAGTTAACTTTAATACATCCCTTGTGAAACACATAAACTGTTAAAACAAATACTGTCACGCTATGATGAGATTTTGGTGATTGGCAAACATACCATTATTGAAAAGGGAAGTTTTGATGAACTGTATGAACAAAAAGGATATTTCTATTCCTTATATACTATTCAGGGATGAAATAGAAACGAAAAATGAAAAAAATCAAAAAAGTGGTTGAAATTGTTAAGGAAGTTTGCTATTATAATTAGGCGGTAAAACAAAACGCCTAGTTGTCTACATAGCTCAGCTGGATAGAGCACACGCCTTCTAAGCGTGCGGTCGCAGGTTCGAATCCTGCTGTGGACGCCATTTAGAAAATAACTCGACATTGTCGAGTTTTTTCATGCTTGTAAAACCTGCGACAATAAAAAAACAGGAAGATTATTCCTGTACTAATTCTATGATTTCATCTGGATCAAAAGCTTTGATTTTATCTATCATTTTTTGCTGTTCCTGTATCAAAACATCATTTTGATTATGAAAACAGCTACAATGATGTTCAAAGATATCTAATAGCTGAGAAACACGTATGGTTCCATTGATACATTCTACGTTTTTGTTGTTAATGGTAATGTTCCAAAGTCCAATATCATTCAGATATGCAAATCCTAATTCTTGTATAGATAAAGGAACTGCCCCTGCCAGATAACCAGTGTTTCCAAAAATATCCTGCATCTTCATTTTATCACCTCAATTGCCTGTACTTTATCAATTTTAATACACTTTTCTCCTTTTGAAAAGGAACTTTTTTTCCTTTTTAAGAAATCGATTTCGGCAGGAATGTGTGAAAGTATTCAAAAATATCGTGAAAAAAAAGGTTTGTGTACTTTAGAATTGATAAAACCTAGGAAATATGCTATATTAATGTATGTTTAGTCGTAAAGGAGAAGCCATGGATACTTATTATGAAGATATTCTGAAAAAAGTAGAAAATCTGAAGCAGGATGAGGACTATGATGCATGTTTAAAAATCCTGGAAGAAGAGCTTTCTATGCCATATATTCCAAAGGAATATGAAGATCAGCTTGTGGATCACTACAATGAATGTCGTAGTGTCGTTCGCCAGAATCGTAAAGCAAAAGTCTATGATGAGGATGATATAGCCGATCTTTTAAATGGAAGTCTGGATGAAGCATTTCTGGCGATTGAACAATTAAAGAAAAGTAATATTCGTAATCATTTGACAGAGATACAGGAATACCTGAAAAATGAGCCACATTATCTTGTACGCTCCTTTCTCATGGAAGCGATGATGGAACAGAACATTACAGATGAAATCACAGTAATGATCGATGGATTAGAAGTTGTGTTCACGCCATGTTACATCGAAGCAGTGATGGAAAGCGATGGGGTAATCAAAGCGATTGACTACTTACGTGAATGGTTTGAAAATGAAGATCCGACATTCTTGATGATGTGTGTGGAATCTTTGGTCAAGGAAGCTTATTTGAAACTACCTTTCAATGTAGAAGAAGATGAAGCTTTAGCGCTTGCTGTAGCAATTGTATGTTATGTATTTATTGCTAGTGAAAATCGTGAAGGAATGGATGCATTCCTACAGGATAAAAATTTAAAACAGTATGCAGGTTATGAATTATTATTAAATAGGCATGAAATGTAATGCATGATTGTAGGAGGTATGAACAATGAGTTCAACATGGGAATTAAAAGAAAAATCACAAGGTGAATTAAAGACAACAGTAGAAGGCGATGTTTGGCAGAAAGCTCAGAAGAAAGCATTCAAAAAACTTGCTAAGAAAGTGAACCTGCCAGGTTTCCGTCCAGGTCAGGCTCCAGAAGCTTTGGTTAAGAAACACATAAGTTCACAGAATATATTAATGGAAGCTATCGATGAAGTAGCTGGTGAAGCATTAACTGCTGGAATCACAGAACATGATTTAGAGTTGGTTGCTCGTCCATCATTGGATATCGACAGCATCGATGAAGAAAAAGTTACTTTCAAATTCTTAGTAACTGTAAAACCAGAAGTAAAATTAGGACAGTACAAAGGACTTGAAATCGTTAAAGATGACACTACAGTAACTGATGAAGATGTAAATGCTGAAATCACTCGTTTACAGGAAAGATTTGCTGATTTAGTGTTAAAAGAAGAAGGAACAGTTGAAAACGGAGATACTGCTGTTATCGACTTTGAAGGATTTAAAGATGGTGTAGCATTTGAAGGTGGAAAAGCAGAAGCTTATCCATTAGTTATCGGCAGCGGTTCTTTCATCCCAGGATTTGAAGAACAGTTGATCGGTATGAAATCTGAAGAAACAAAAGACATCAACGTAACATTCCCTGAAAACTATCAGGCTGAAGATTTAGCTGGTGCTCCTGTTGTCTTCAAAATAACTGTACATGACATCAAAGCAAAAGAACTTCCAGAAGCAAATGATGAATTGGTAAAACAGGCTGAAATCAAAGATGTTGAAACTTTAGAAGCTTATAAAGAATATTCTCGTAAGAATCTTGAAACAGCGAAAGTACAGCAGTCTGAAAATAAATTCGAAAGCGATATTTTAACTGCAATTACTGAAAATGCAGAAGTTGAAATTCCAGAAGTTATGGTTGAAGAAGAAACTGATAACTTAGTACGTGATTTTGCTCAGCGTTTACAGTCCCAGGGATTCTCTTTGGATCAGTTCAAACAGATCACTGGACAAAGCGATGAATCAATTCGTGAAGAAATGGGTAAAGATGCTTTCAACAAAGTAAAAGTACGTTTGGTATTGGAAGCTATCGCTGCTGAAGAAAAAATTGAAATCAGTGAAGAAGATGTAAATGCAGAAATCGAAAGAATCGCAAACATGTATGGTATGGAAACAGAAAAAGTAAGAAGTCTTGTATCTGCAGATGCTGTTTCTTATGACCTGCGTATTCGCAAAGCATTGGAACTTGTAAAAGAATCAGTAGGCAAGTAATGCAAAAAGACGCAGAACGCGTCTTTTTTGCCCTATAGAAAGGAGTGTAGGAATTATGAGTGAAGTAAATGAAACGCTGAACGTACGTTATCCTTTGGTATGTACAAGAGGTGTCATTGTATTCCCAAACCAGGAAATTGTGATTGATGTTGGTAGAGCTAAATCCTGTCATGCAGTTGAAGCTGCTCAGGAACAATACCAGGGTCAAGTCGTACTGGCTGCACAGCGAGATCTGACGGTGGAAGATCCAGATGTGAATGATTTATATTCCTTTGGTACTCTTTGTCAGATTAAACACATCCGCCGCATGGATGGATATTTACGTGTGAAATTCAGAGGTGTCAAACGTGTGGCACTGCATACGGTTGTAAATGATGAAAATATGATGGTTGTAGATGCGGAAGTAAAAGAAGATATTCATCAGGACGCGATGGAAGAAGTTGCTTTGGTAAGAAAAATTGCCAAACAATTTGAGGAAATCGAAAGTGTTTCTCAAACAATTCCAAAGGAAATGATCAATGAACTGGCAAAGGGTGTAAGTGCCCAACAGCTGGCTGATCAGATTTGTCAATTGTTCCCATTCACATTGGAACGTCGTGAAGAATTATTGGAAACTTTAGGCATTAATGATCGTTTATACATGATTTTACAGGAAATCGAAAGTGAAAAAGAACTTTCACAAATCGAAAATCGTATTAATGATAAAGTAAAAACAAGAATTGAAGAAGGACAAAAAGAATACTACCTGCGTGAAAAGATGCGCGCCATCAAAGAAGAATTAGGAGATGTTCCTGATACAGAAAAAGATGTCGATGCGATCCGTAAGCGTTTGGAAGAAAATCCTTATCCTGAAACTATCAAAGCAAAAGTAAAAGATGAATTATCCCGCTATGAAATGTTACCAGCTGCAAGTGGAGAAACTGGTGTGATCAAAACATATATCGACTGGTTGATGGATTTGCCTTGGTGGCAGGAAAGCAAGGATAATGAAGATTTGAATAAAGCTTCAGAAATTTTAGATGCAGATCACTATGGACTAGAAAAAATAAAAGAAAGAATTTTAGAATATCTGGCAGTAAAACAGATGACCAATTCTTTAAAAGCTCCAATTATCTGTTTGGTAGGTCCTCCTGGTGTTGGTAAAACATCTTTAGCGAAATCTGTCGCAAGAGCATTGGATCGTAAATTCGTAAAAATTTCTTTAGGTGGTGTGAAGGATGAATCTGAAATCAGAGGTCATCGTAGAACATACCTAGGAAGTATGCCAGGAAGATTTATTCAGGCAATGAAAAAAGCAGGCACCATCAATCCAGTATTCCTGATTGATGAAATCGATAAGATGGCAAGTGATTATAAAGGTGATCCTGCCAGTGCGATGCTTGAAGTATTAGATCCTGAACAAAACGAATACTTCTCAGATCACTATATTGAAGAAAGCTATGATTTAAGTAAGGTGTTGTTTATCGCAACAGCAAACTATTTGGAAAATATTCCAAATGCACTGCGTGATCGTCTGGAAATCATTGAATTATCTTCTTATACAGAACTTGAGAAAGTAGAAATTGCAAAACGCCATTTGGTACCTAAGCAGTTAAAAGAAAACGGTCTGAAGGAAAGTCAGTTAAAGATTGACGATGATATGATCAGCTTCCTGATTCGTTATTATACAAGAGAAAGTGGTGTACGTCAGTTAGAACGTGTAATTGCGACAGTTTGTCGTAAGAGTGTTTTAGCTATCTTAAAGGATAAGAAACGTTCTATCAAAGTCACAAAGAAACTTGTGAAGGAATGGCTGGGTAATGAAAAATTTGAGTATGGCAAACGTGAAATGAAAGATCAGGTAGGAACAGTTACTGGTCTTGCTTATACTGCGTTTGGCGGAGATGTATTACAAATTGAAGTTAACCACTTTGAAGGTAAAGGAAAATTGATCCTTACTGGACAACTTGGTGATGTCATGAAAGAAAGTGCATCTATTGCATATGACTATGTTCGTGCAAATTGCCAGAAATATAAAATCAAACCAGACATTTTTGAAAAGAATGATATTCATATTCATGTACCAGAAGGTGCAGTACCAAAAGATGGACCTAGTGCAGGTGTAACACTTACCACAGCACTTGTATCCAGCTTAAGCAATATTCCTGTCAAAGCGAATCTAGCAATGACGGGAGAAGTTACACTACGTGGAAATGTTCTTCCTATTGGAGGATTAAAAGAAAAATCCATGGCTGCACATCGTTGTGGCATTACGACTGTATTGATTCCAAAGGCAAATGTAAAAGATTTGGATGATGTACCTCAGACAGTAAAGGAAAGTGTAAACTTCATTCCTGTAGAACGTGTTTCTCAGGTTTTAGATGTTGCATTGGTTAAATAAATGATTACGTTTCAAAAAGCAGAACTGGTGGTTTCTGCACCAGATAAAAAGTCATGGCCGGAAACAGATTTGCCAGAAATCGTTCTTGCGGGCCGTAGTAACGTGGGAAAAAGCAGTTTCATCAATACCATGTGTGGAAGAAAAAAACTGGCTTACGTAGGAAATACACCTGGGAAAACTAGATTATTGAATTTCTTTAATCTGGATGATAAATATATGTTTGTCGATGTACCAGGATATGGCTATGCGAATATTTCAAAAACACAGTTGATGAAATTTGGTCAGATGATGGAAGATTATTTTGCGCAGCGTAAACAGAAAAAAGGTCTTGTCATTTTGGTAGATGCCCGTCATAAACCAACGGAGGATGATATCACAATGCTGGAATTTGCTCGTTATTATGAGATTCCTGTTGCTATCGTTGCGACAAAGACTGATAAGCTTCCAACAACGAAACTAAAAAATCAATTAAAGATGATTCGTAAAACATTAGAATTAAATGATGATGAACCGTTATTTCCATTCTCTGCAGAGAAAAAAGAAGGAATGGAAGCTGTATGGGATTATCTGATTCCAATATTTGAATCTTAAAGTGTGTCCATAAGGATGCACTTTTTCTTTACATATTCCATATCCTATGCTATTATATATTTAACTAATTAGTTAAATATTATGGAGGGTCACATATGTTAGAAAAAAAGAATATATGGTTTTTATGTCCAATTGTATTGATTATTATTTCATTGATTTTATACCCAAGACTGCCAGAAGATATCCCTATGCAGTTTAATATACATGGGGAAGCAAACTGGACATTGCCGAAAATGATTGGTTTATGGATCATGCCATGCTTACAAATCGTGTTATTATTATGGAATCGAAATAAAGAAAATAACAATGCAGGTCTGGTGGTTGTTTTATTAATGTTCATACAGCTGTTTGTGATGATCACAAGTCTTGGAGGTATATAAAATGGATGCATTTAAAGCAATCGCAGATCCCACACGCAGGGAAATATTAAATATGTTAAGTAAACAGGATATGAATGCTGGAGAAATAGCGGAGCATTTTCAAATGTCGAAACCTGCGATATCTAAACATTTGGATATCTTAAAAAACAGTGACTTAATCAGCTGTGAAAAGATGGGACAGTTTGTTGTTTATTCCATCAACACCACTGCTGTACAAAATATCTATCGAAAATTTTTAGAAGTATTTGATGGATTGGAGGGAGTTTTTCACAATGAATCTGCAGAAAAGAAATAATCTTCTTATATTGACTTGCAGCTGCATCATTTTATTTTTATGCATATGCAGTTTATGGATGAAATATATGACTTATCTGATTCCGGTTATCGCTATCATCACGAATATATTCTTATACAAAGATGCACCACAGACAACCCAATTATCAAAGCAAAATCGCAAAGTAGATGTATATCGCAGTATGGTTATTCTAAATATATTTGTGATGCTGATGGTGTTACTTTCCCTAATCATGGAATCTATTCTGCCACAATATCAGGAAAGCCTAAAAAATGCCCGTTATTTTCTGTTTATATTCTTTATGTTGATGTTTGGTAATCAGGCACCTCGTATCCCTTTTAACAGGCGGTTAGGACTTCGCTTGTCCTGGTGTATACAAGATGAAGCTTCTTGGCGCTATACGCATCGTATGGTAGGGTATTGCAGCATTATCAGTGCTGTATGCATGATGATCATGTATATCTTAGACAAACAATACCTGGGCTTGATTACAATGATCACAGGTCTGGTACTTGTGCCATCCATTCTTTCTTATATCGAGTACCACAAAAGAAACCCATTTACTGAAGTACGTAAGGCAATCTTTTTGATACCCTTAACACATTTCATATGTAATCTGGCATTATATCCATATTATCCTGATGCATTTCCTATGCAGCTGTCTTATCAGGGGGATGTAAATTATACACTTCCAAAGCTTTATGCGATTGCCTTGATGGCTGTAATTGAAGTCCTGTTGATCTTTTTCTATCAGAAATCGGATGTAAAAAGACAGTGGATATTAATATCTCTACTGGCATTATTATTCACATGCTTCAGTATTTATATATTGATCATGTATGGAAATTTTAATATATAAAGAAAAGGCGAAGATTATTCGCCTTTGTTTTCTTCTACTGCTAAAATCAGTTCTTTCGCATAAGGCAGCGTTGTGATCCAATCACATAAAGTGTGCCATTCTTCAAGTTTATGATTTCTTCTTGCATAATAGATATTCATTAATGTTTCATAATTCAAAGTACATGTCCGCATCTGGTTATAGCTGCTAGGCAATAACTGAATCATACTGTACCATACATCTTTATTTTTTGTTTCTACATACTCTAGACGAAGCTCTTCTAATACCGCAATCACACTTTTTAAACTCTCTAAAGCTTTTTCATTCATATGATCGTGAGAAAAATCATCTAACTCAAAAGGCTTACTGGCAATTTTATGCATGGTACTTGTAGAATTAGCAACCGTTGCCACCTTATATGTATCATATTCTTTCCACCAGTATAATGGAGCTGTAAAATCTACAGATACAAAAATCTGACGGATAAATTTACGATGATCACTTCCTGCACGAGCCAAACGCTGTGCTAAACTTAAATCATTTGGTCCCATAATGAATTTTCCATCTTCATCATAATAAGAATCCATACGATTCCAGCTATTCATCGGGTTTCTTGCGCCACGGATGGCATTTTCAAAATTCATGACAGCGTCACGTTCTATTTTAATCATTTCATCTACCTCATTTCTTGCTTGCATTTATTGTATCATAGAAAATTATTTTGGCATACGTAAAAAAAGTTTTTAATTTCACATACAACTTTCTATCATACTTGTCACTTCTGAAACATACATACCATTAGGAGGCATAACGATATGAAAACAATGAAGATAGAAAAACAGCTGTTATTTGCGGACAGTGTAAAACAGGTGATGAAGCTGCAGGTTCGTGATGGCTTGCAATATCAGATGGAAGAGGATGGCAAACGGGCAATTGGACCTTTGTTTATCAAAGGACAATATGAAGGAATGGATGGCAGTATCCAAAACTTTCAGGAAGTGCTGGATATGGATATCATGGCACCATCTGAAAAATTAGGCAATGGGGAGTTTTTTATTCAGATAGAGGATTATGAGGGTATTCCTGAAAATGATTCCATACATTTATATATTACCATGCGTATTCATGGCTTAAAAGAAGATCAAAAGGATGTTCAGGGGGAAGTCAGTAAGAAGGATATAAACAGTCATCAGGAAACAAATGCCAATGTCATCTTACAACAGCCAGTAGTACCAAAACAGCCTGAAATAGAAGAAATAAAACCAGAACCGACAGCTATAGAACCTGTGGAGGAAGCTGTAAGTAAAACAGAAACAATGGAAGATAAAGAGATTGCTGAAGAAGAGGAGTCACAGGAAGATGCAGCACCTATAACAGATACTTTTGATGAATTTGAAGATTTATTTGAAGACGCAGATACCACCTATACCAGTTATCGTATGATTGTGGCGCAGGAACAGGATACCTATGCATCCATTGCAAAGCGCTATGATGTGGATGAAGCAGCACTTCGATCTAATAATCATGATAAAGAAATCCATCATAAAACATTGGTAATCTTACCATAAGGCAGGTGACTTCCAAAGATATGGGAGTCGCTTTTCCTTATAATAACGGTTAATTTCAAAAAAGAGTTGAAATAAAAGTGCCATTTGTTTATAATAATGAGGTAAATACGGTGAACAGAAGGAGTACATATAAGGAAATCATAGAGAGCACATGGGCTGGTGGAACATGGCATGGAATTAGATGGAAGGTAGTCTGGGAGTTGGTTTTCTGAAAACACAGTAGGAAAATCCGTCAAAGCGCGTTAAGCTGTAATGAGGCATACATCGTATGTAAACTAAGGTGGTAACACGTCAATCACGTCCTTTGATTAGGACGTTTTTTTTATGAAGGAAGGTGTTTTATGCGATTAACAATGCCGGAAGTAGAAACAAAACGTTTATATCTTCGTCCTGTAGAAGAAGAGGATGCCTGTGATATGTTTGCATATTACAAAGATCCAGCGGTTATGAAGTATTTAACACTACAGCCCCATAAACATGTGGATGACACCTTAAAAGCAATCAAACAGTATTTATTGCCTTATGAAAAACGACAGGTGCCACAGACCTGGGTCATCGTATGGAAAGAAAATGAAAAGGTCATTGGTAATCTCAATATTCATACAGTGGAGGGAGATTGCGGACAGATCGGATACTTGCTTCATCAGGATTACTGGGGAAAAGGTATTATGAAAGAAGCAGTAGAGCAGCTTGTATATGTTGGCTTTAATCATATCGGACTTCATAGAATTGAAGCATTATATGATGTAGAGCATATCGCAAGTGGCAAAGTATTAGCGGCATGCGGCTTTGAAAAAGAAGGCGTATTACGACAATATGCAAAATTAAGTGATGGAAAATACCACGATATGGTAATTACTTCCATTTTAAGAGAAGAATGGCTGAAAGGAGTAAAGAAACATGAAGAAAGAACTTGATCCTAAATATGATCATTTAAAAGTTGAACAGGAACACTACAAAACATGGATTGACAAAGGATATTTTACAGCGGGGGATAAAAGCAAAGACCCTTTCTGTATCGTTATTCCACCACCAAATGTTACAGGGAAATTACACTTGGGACATGCATGGGATACAACATTACAGGATATCGTTGCCCGCTACAAACGTATGCAGGGATATGATATGTTATGGCTTCCAGGAATGGACCATGCAGGTATTGCCACACAGGCAAAAGTAGATGAACGCTTGAAAAACGAAGGCATCAGCCGTTATGATATCGGACGTGAAAAGTTTTTGGACCGTGCATGGGAATGGAAGGAAGAATATGCATCTACCATTCGTAAACAATGGGCAAAAATGGGACTTTCATTAGATTATACAAGAGAACGTTTTACACTAGATGAAGGCTTAAGTGAAGCAGTACGTAAAGTATTCGTAGACTTATATAACGATGGTCTGATCTATCAGGGAGAGCGAATCATCAACTGGGATCCACAGGCTAAAACTGCATTATCCAACATTGAAGTTATCCATAAAGAAATCGAAGGGGCAATGTATTACTTTAATTATAAAGTTGTAGAAACAGGGGCGAATCTAGTCATTGCGACAACCCGTCCAGAAACAATGTTTGCGGATCAGGCGATCTTTGTACATCCAGAAGATGAACGTTATAAAGATATCGTTGGTATGCATGTCATCAACCCTGCCAATGGAGAAGAATTACCAATCATGGCAGATGATTATATCGATATGTCTTTTGGTACTGCTGTTATGAAATGTACTCCAGCCCATGATCCTAATGACTTTGCGCTGGCTAAAAAATATGGTTTAAAGATGCCAATCTGTATGAATCCAGATGGCACAATGAATGAAATGGCACATAAGTATGCAGGCATGGATCGTTTTGCTTGTCGTAAAGCACTTGTAGAGGACTTTGAAAAAGCCGGTGTGGTAGATCACATTGAAAAACATATGCACCAAGTAGGACACTCTGAAAGAACAGGTGTAATCGTAGAACCATACTTATCAAAACAATGGTTTGTAAAAATGAAACCACTTGCTGAAGATGTATTAAAGAATCAGGAAGATGAAAATCAAAAAATTCACTTCTATCCTGTACGTTTTGAAAAGACGTTCCACCAGTGGCTGGAAAACATTGAAGACTGGTGTATCTCCCGTCAGTTGTGGTGGGGACATCGTATTCCTGCATGGTATCACAAAGAAACAGGTGAAATCTATGTAGGCATGGAGGATCCAAAAGATATCGAAAACTGGACACAGGATGAAGATGTATTGGATACATGGTTCTCCAGTGCTTTATGGCCTTTCTCAACACTTGGATGGCCAAATGAAACAGATGATTTAAATCGTTATTTCCCAAATGATCTGTTAGTTACAGGATATGATATTATCTTCTTCTGGGTAGCACGTATGGCGTTCCAGACAAGATATTGTATGCATAATCGCCCATTCAAGGATGTATTGATTCATGGTCTTGTCAGAGATTCACAGGGTAGAAAAATGTCTAAATCATTAGGCAATGGAATTGATCCAATGGATGTCATTGAAAAATATGGTGTAGATGCATTACGTTTCTTCCTAACGACAAACTCAACACCAGGGCAGGACTTACGTTTTATTGACACAAAAGTAGAAGCAAGCTGGAACTTTATCAATAAAATCTGGAATGCAAGTCGTTTTACGATGATGCAAGTTGGTGATATGACGTTGGAAGAAGTAGACTTAAGCAATGTGAATATCATTGATAAATGGATTTTAACACGTTTTAATGAAGTATTGGAAAATGTCACAAACAATATGGATAAATATGAATTCGCACTGGTTGGAAATGAATTATACAGCTTTATCTGGGATGATTTCTGTAGCTGGTATATCGAATTATCAAAAGCCGGCTTACAAAGTGATGATGCCCAGGCTGTAACTGCTGCGAAATCTACTTTGATTACAGTATTGAGTGGCATCATTCGCATGTTAGAACCATTTATGCCATTTGTCAGTGAAGAAATCTATTTAAGTATGCCTCACGCTTATGAAAGCATCAACAAGGAAGCATGGCCTGAAAAAGCAGAAATCACGATGAGTGAAGAAGAAATGGCTTCCGTAAAACAGTTGATTACGATGATAGAAGCAGTACGTGCAATCAAGGTAGATTATAACCTGAAACCAAGCATGGATATCAATGTCATGATCAAAGATGAAAAAGAAACATTAATGAAACCGGATGCTAAAATCAACGCGATCCTACAGAAAATGTGTCATGCCAGCTGGACAGCCCAGGAAAGCAGTGAAGAAATGGTAACTCGTCCAATTTTAAATGGTACATTATCCGTACCTTTGGCTAGTATTATCAATGTAGAAGAAGAAATCGAAAAACTAAGTAAAGAATTAAAACGTTTAACTGGTGAAATTAAACGTGGAGAGGGAATGTTAAGTAATCCAAACTTCGTAAATAAAGCACCAGAAGCAAAAGTAAATGCTGAAAAAGAAAAATTGGAGGGCTATCGCTCACAATATGCTATTGTAGAAAAACAGCTAGAAGAAATGAAGAAAAAAGCATAAATCAAAAAAAGAGGAAATCATGAGATGATGTGATTTCTTCTTTTTGTTTATATAATAAGCGATAGAATTCAAAAAAACAGCAGATTTTAAACATCTACTGTTTCAAGCTTATTTTCTTTCACAAGTCTTACTAATGCATTTAAAACGATTGGATCATATAAATGCTTTTGTGATATCATCAATTCCATTGCTTCATCAAAACTCATCTGGCGATTATACACACGATTGCTGGTCAGGGCATCAAAGACATCGGCGACAGCAACAATACGTGCATTAAAACATATTTTATCCTTTGTTAATCCATAAGGGTAGCCACTGCCATCCATACGTTCATGATGCTGTAAAGCAATATTTGCAATTTCTTCACCATGTGTTTTCTGTAACAACTTATAAGAATCGATTGGATGTTGTTTTATAATTTTATATTCCTCATCCGTCAATTTGCCTGGTTTTTGAAGAATTTCAATAGGTGTATAATATTTGCCAAGATCATGGAAGGTAGCTGCAGAACCAAGACTGAGAATATCATAAGAAGGATCAAGTTCAAGGGCAATAGCTACAGCATAGGTGCTGACTCTTCGTCCATGTCCTTTCGTATAACTGTCTTTTAACTCAACCTCAACAAGTTTGTTGAAACAGGCATTGGTTTCCTGAATTTTTTGATGATTGCTTTGAGATGAAATCATCAATAATTTACATGGTGTTATAGCCTTCGCAAAATATGATTCCACGATATCATATATCATAACGCTGTCATCTTTCTTTAACGTGAAAGATTCTAACGTTGATGTAAAATGTAATTCACCTTCTAAAACATATACAATGAATATTGTATCATCTTCGCCTTCTTCATGTGTGATACCCATATTTGTACCCTGATAGATATTGTAAATACCTAACTGTAGACGTGAATTTGTATAGATTTCTTCTGCACGTTGTTTTGTATCTTGCAAGATATCGGCGTTATGTCGGATTTCTGTAATCGTCATAGGATACTCCCCACTTTCAGAATTTTATTATATCGAAAATATCAGCGAAAAAGAAGATTATTTACAAAAAAAGAATTAAAAAATCGGAAATTGAAGCGATTACAATGGATAAGTGACAGATTTGTGATAAAATATAAATATAGTATAGGAACTTATTTTTCATTGCTGGCATATGCAGATGAACCAATTCAGCATGCGTGGTTTCTATCACCAATTGTGAATATGCAGGTTATTGTAGAAAATATGATGGAATAGTTTCATATAGATGAAACACAATTAGAAAACAAGAGATAAACCAATTTAGATATGGTCTATTCGGATATCCTTTATGGAGAAAAGAATGATATGTGTGATTGGTTGTTCACAAATTTCATTGTGATTTACAAGTCATGAAGAATGGAGAGCATTATTTCCAAACATCTCAACAGCTTGCATATCATACTAAATGCTTAAACAATCATCTTATTTAAACGCTTGCGAACCTTAAGCTCACATGATATTCCTAGGACATTCGCGCATGGAGATATCTTATTTTGCACTATATGTATCGAAATGAAAAAAAGATTTAAAATCATGCGTTGAAAAGCAAAAAAAATTGTTTCATTAGCGTATGATTCTAACAATTTTGCGGTCATTATGCTATATGCATGATGTGGATTTAAACTGGTCATTAAAATTTTCTGTGCCTGATTGTCCAGGTCATTATGCTATATGCATGATGTGGATTTAAACATTTCGTGAGCTGTATACTCGTAAGAAACCATAGCGTCATTATGCTATATGCATGATGTGGATTTAAACGAAAACCTCTGCTGACGGAGGAGATGGTGTCCCCGGTCATTATGCTATATGCATGATGTGGATTTAAACTGATAGTAGGTGGAAATTATGGTAGCACGGTAGAGTCATTATGCTATATGCATGATGTGGATTTAAACATTTTGACCAATAATGCTAAAACGCCACCAAGTAAGTCATTATGCTATATGCATGATGTGGATTTAAACACACTATGACGGAGACGGCCATAAAAGCCGCCTGTCATTATGCTATATGCATGATGTGGATTTAAACAAGAAAGTAAAAATGTCGCTCCCATCCGACCAAGGGTCATTATGCTATATGCATGATGTGGATTTAAACTTTTTTAGGTACGATACACACTTGTATATAGTCATGGTCATTATGCTATATGCATGATGTGGATTTAAACTTCGAATACGTTTCCCCATTGATTACTATTTAAGTCATTATGCTATATGCATGATGTGGATTTAAACAAGTATGGCAAAGAGGTGTTTCAATTGCTGTTAAGTCATTATGCTATATGCATGATGTGGATTTAAACTATGATAGACCAACCAAATAATCCAAACTGCCAGCGTCATTATGCTATATGCATGATGTGGATTTAAACGATAAGATTAAGATTTTTTTTATACATCTTAAAGGTCATTATGCTATATGCATAATGTGGATTTAAACTTTACTTCTAATTGCTTTTGGTTTACAGTTACTTTGTCATTATGCTATATGCATAATGTGGATTTAAACTGTTATTCCTGATTTTTTAATAAGATAAAAAGAGTCATTATGCTATATGCATAATGTGGATTTAAACCTATTTTAAAAATACCATCTATATATATTGTTTCGTCATTATGCTATATGCGTAATGTGAATCTAACGATTAGCACCGGTGCTAATGAACCATTTGCAACTGTTGTTATACTTTATACGGCAATGATTGAAGCATTGTATCGTTGTAAATGTCTTGAATTTAAACTAAAAAAGATATCACATCCGATTTGGATATGATATCTTCAAAATGTTTAAGCTTTACTATCTGCCAGAACGGTTTTAGTTTCTGGCTTTTCTTCTTCATTGAATAACTTTTTACCTGAACAGAAGGTAATCATTAAGCCTAATGCCACAAGTAGAACAGCGAAGATTAATTGTAAACCATCTGTCATAAATACGAAACCACCATTAACAAATAATTTCAAACAGATATTGTAGATAGATAAACCAAGTGATGTCATAGTACAAATTAACATCAGGGTCATAGGTACATATAACATCCATCCTTTTCTTCCAGTGACTTTTAAGAATACAGATAATGATACAAGAACCATAGCGCCTAATAACTGGTTAGCACTACCGAATAATGGCCAGATATTATTATATCCACCAAGTGATAATAAATAGCCACCAGCTAATGTAATTAAAGTTGCAACATATTTGTTTGTCGCAAATTTTACAAGTGGACTTGCTTCTTTTCCTTCTTCAACTTCAAAGAATTCCTGAAAAGACATACGACCGATTCTTGCGACAGCATCTAAAGATGTTAAAGCCAGGGCTGAAACAAACATTGTCATAACACACATGCCGACTTCCTGAGGTAGGCCGAATTTACTTAACAGTCCAGTTACACCAACGGAGAATTTCGTGAATGGTGTAGCTGTATCTGCAAGTGCAATACCAGCAAGGCCAGCATCTAAAGTACCATTGCTTGCCATAGCAGTTAAAGATCCAACAACTACGATAACAAGAACAGCTAATAATGATTCTAGTAACATGGAACCATATCCAACTTGTAACATATCTTTTTCGTTTTTGATTTGCTTAGAACTTGTTTCGCTGGATACCAGAGAATGGAAACCACTTACAGCACCACATGCAATCGTGATAAATAAAGTAGGGAACATATAAGAACCATTCTTTGCGACAAAACCTGTGAATGCAGGGGTTGTAATACTTGGATTACTGATCAATACACCAATAACAGCACCAGCAATCATTGCGATAAATAAGAAGGTTGTCAAATAATCACGAGGTTGTTTCAATAACCACATTGGTGTAACACTGGCAAAGAATATATAGATGAATACAACATAGATCCATACATTCTTACTGAAATATAATGGGAAGGCGATACCACCAGCCAACATGGCAATGATAAGTATAATGCCCATCAATGCTTGTTTCCAACCACCAATTTTGGTTTTCTTCAGGAATAAACCAAAGGCAATCGCAACAACGATATATAACATGGAAATAGATGCTGCAGCGGCATTTGGCTGAAGTTTGGCTCCATCAGCGCTAAACCCGTTGAATGTTCCAGCTACCATGTCTGCGAAAGCTGCGATAACTAATAATGTAAACAGCCAGCAGAACAAGAAAAATAATTTCTTTCCAGCTTTTCCAATGTATTGTTCAATGACACCACCCATGGATTTACCATGGCTTTTAACTGATGCATATAATGCACCGAAATCCTGTACAGCTCCAAAGAAAATGCCTCCCAGCAATACCCATAAAAATGCTGGCAGCCAGCCAAACATCATTGCCATAACAGGACCAGTTACTGGACCTGCACCTGCAATACTTGAGAACTGATGTGCAAATACCTCCCATTTATTGCTTGGTACAAAATCGACACCATCTTCTTTTTCATAAGCTGGTGTTTTTGCTTTGGGATCAATACCCCATGTTTTTGCCAGGTAACGACCATATAATAAGTACGCTCCTGCCAATACAATGATTGCAATACCTAAAATTGCTAATCCACTCATACAAATTTCCTCACTTTCCTAAATACAAGGGTAAATAAAAAGGTTCTCGCTTAGATTCTAAGACGAAAACCTGAATGTTTACGCGGTACCACTTAGTTTGCAAATACATGCCCCTTTACCATATCGTGTGCAATATGATTTCCTGTAACGTGGAATGACGGTATCCCTTACTGATAGTCAATATGACTACGTTCTGTTTACTGCTCACAAGTGAGATGCATAAGCTCCACCTGTTTACTTGCAGCAATACGTAAACTCTCTGTAAGGCGGATAACCTATGCAATATGTCTTGTTCATTGCATTTACCCTTGTTCGCCACTTATCTTACACCTGCTTTTTTGTGATGTCAATATAAAATTGAAAAAATATGAAAATCGTGTAATTTGTTACATTTCTTTATATATGTGATAAAACAATGATTTTATTTGACATAAAAGGGAAGTAAGATGCACTTTAAAACTTATATTAATGAAAAAGTTATGAAAGTTTATGAAAATTTATTGACTTATAAAGCAAATGGGTGTAATCTAAAACCACAAGTGTAAGGGAGAGTGTAGTTATGGAAATCGAATATGTAAAAGCAAAAACACTAAAAGAAAAACCAGCCTGGGATCAAAACTTAGGATTCGGTAAATATTTTACAGATTATATGTTTACAATGGACTGGACAGTTGAAAAAGGATGGCACAATGCAAAAATTGAACCATATGCACCGATTTGTATGGATCCTGCGGCAATGGTATTGCATTATGCACAGGAAACATTTGAAGGCTTGAAAGCCTATAAGACAAAAGATGGAAGAATTTTATTATTCCGTCCAGAAATGAATGCAAGACGTTTTGCGAATAGTAATCGTCGTTTGTGTATGGAAGTATTGCCGGAAGATATGTTTGTAGAAGCAATTGAAAAGCTGGTAGCTTATGAATCTGACTGGATTCCTACAGCAGAAGGAACTTCCTTATATATCAGACCATTTATGTTCGCAAATGAAGCAGCTGTTGGTGTACATCCAAGTAATGCTTATAAATTTGTCATTATTTTATCACCAGTTGGTGCTTATTATCCAGAAGGTGTAAATCCTGTTAAAATCTTTGTTGAAGATGAATATGTCAGAGCAACAAAAGGTGGTACTGGATTTACAAAATGTGGTGGTAACTATGCCGCTAGTATTGCTGCACAGGTAAAAGCAGAAAAACTTGGTTATACACAGGTTCTATGGTTAGATGGTGTTGAACGTAAATATGTTGAAGAAGTAGGAACTATGAATGTTATGTTCAAGATTGATGGAAAAATCGTGACTGCACCATGTGATGGAACAGTACTTCCTGGTGTAACTCGTGATTCAATTATTCATTTATTAAAATCTTGGGGTTATGAAGTAGAAGAACGTCATCTTGCAATTGATGATTTGATGGAAGCTGGCAAGACTGGTCATTTGGAAGAAGCATTTGGTACTGGTACAGCAGCGGTTATCTCACCGGTTGGAGAATTGAATTATAAAGGTGAAATCGTAACAATCAATAATTTCAAAACAGGAGAGCTTACACAGAAATTATATGATACATTAACTGGTATTCAATGGGGTAATGTAGAAGATAATTTTGGATGGACAAGAGTTGTTAAAAAATAAAGTGATAACAGGTGGATGTTTATAAAATATCCATCTTTTTTATGTTATTTTAAAGGAAAGAAACGGGAGGGATATGAATGAACTGGGGAGATTATAAAGAAACAGCAAAAGGACCATATGGTAAAATTGGTCTTTTAGATGGAAAATTTGATAAATGGAAAGACTTAAAATCATTTTGGGAAACGTTACGTTATCGCAAAACGGATTATATTGGTTACTTTCGTACATGGGAGTTTTATAAGAATGAAAAGGTAAAGAAAAAGCTATGATATTTGACATTTGAATTAAGATGTCATCATCACAGCTTTATTTAATATTGGTATGTTCTTTTAAACCATCACTCATTGCGATGTGATAGCCTTTTACATCAATTGTATCTGCACCTTTTTCAGGTTTTACTTGATCATCATATACCCAGATTGCTTCTACACTGAAACCTTCTTTTGCCTGAAGGTTTTTTAATAAGGCAGTTCCTTCTTCATAGGTCATGGTATATAAAGTTGTAGATAAAATATCTGCGATACCGCTATCTTTACATATTACAGTTACACTTCTTGCATGTTTTGCAGGAAAGAGGGTATCTGGATCGATAATATGATGCATAATTTCATTTTTATACATATAGTAACGTTGATAATCACCACTGGTCACAAATGAATTAGATTCACTGAATTTTAAAGATAATAATGAATCACTGGACAGTTCGTTTGCATTTGGAATCTGAAGACCAACACTCCATGCATCACCATCTGGTTTTTCTCCAATCAGACGAACATTGCCGCCTGCATTGATGATGCCATGCTTCAATCCATCAGCTTCTAATTTCTTGGCAACCTTTTCAACTGTGAATCCTTTCGCAACACCCCCGACATCTAAGGATGTGTTTTTGTCCTTAATATAAACGGTGCTGTCTTTTTCATTGATTTCTATTTTATCCCAGCCACTGTCTTTTTCAGCTTTTTCAAGTTCTGCTTTGGAAGGAATACGACTTTCTTTTCCTTCTTCATTGGCTTTTACACCTTCATCTCGATAGTCGTGCCAGATATTTAACACTTCTCCCATCGTGATATCAAATTGATGATTACTGATTTCGTAATATTTTTTAGAAAGATTCAGTAACTCAATAATTTCCTTATCTACTTTCACTGGTTTGATACCAGCCTGATCGTTGATAGTTTTGATATTATGGGTACCTTCATAATCATTATATTTATCGAACAGTTTATCATAGCGTTTAAATTCTTTCTTTAAATCACTGGCGTATTCTTCAAATTGTGCTTCGTTTGTGGTATATCCTGTAAAATTAACAAACGTATCAAATCCAACATCTGTCATGGTTGTGGTATGTTTGCTGACTGCTTTTTCACTGCATGCGCTCATTGTAAACAAAACAAGTAGTACACAAATTAATTTTTTCATTTCTTCATCACCGTCCCTTATTATAGCCGACATTGTATTATAAATACAAGAAAAACATTTTCCTATCTTATTAATATATATAAATTGGAAAGGAATGGGGATATGTTCTCAGCAGGATATACAATCTATAAGAATTGTAACAAAAATTAAAAAAATTGCTTTTTCTTGGCACATGATAATGCTATAATAAGAACTGTATGTGGAAAACACAGCCACATGATAAATAGAAAATCTTAGAGAAAGGTAAGGTGACTATGATGTCATTGTTTAAAGGTCCAATGCGTCAGCACATACAAGGTTTCAAAGATTTGACGGATCATAGTGATATCCAGGAAGTAAAAGCAGGCAAGGAAGTATATATTCCTTTGGTTGCCGGAGCTGCAAAAAACTTTGAAATGTTTGTAAAAGAGGGCGACAAGGTTGCCGTTGGAACAAAGCTTGCCGAGTGCAATGAACGCAATGTGGTTCCTATTTATTCCAGTGTGAGTGGTACGGTAAAGGGTATTCAGAAGATTATGCATTCTTCATTAAAACCAGCTGATCACATTGTAATAGAGAATGACGGGGAATATCGAAAAGAACAGTCTTTCGATACGTTGGATTATAAAACTGCCAGCAAAGATGAATTGGTAGATTTTATGATGAATGCCGGTATTATTGGTTTAGGAGGTGCAGGATTCCCTGCATATATTAAGTACAAGTTTGCGAAAAATGTTGAAAAACTGATTATCAATGCAGTTGAATGTGAGCCATATATCACTGCAGACTACAAAATGATTTTTGCAAATAAGGAAGATTTCGTAACTGGTATTGCGGCTATGAAAAAGATGGCAGATGCACCTGAGGTTTGCATTGCTATCAAGAAAACACACCCTGATTTGATTTCATTTGTGGAAGAAGCAATCAAAGGCATGGAGGGTGTTAAAGTTACACCTGTACCAGATGTATATCCTATGGGCTGGGAACGTACACTGGTAAGAGAATTGATTCATAAAGAATATGATAAACTGCCAGGAGAAGTTGGTGCTGTTGTGAATAATGCATCTACTGCAATTGCATTTGGTAGAGCATTAAGCAAAGGTATGCCAATTACTGAAAAAGTGTTGACAGTATCTGGAAATGCAGTTAAAAACCCTGTAAATGTCAGAGTACCTGTTGGTGTTCCAGCAAGTGAAGTCATTGCTGCATGTGGTGGTTACACCAGCGAAGATGTAAAACTGATTGCAGGTGGACCTATGATGGGTAAAACAATCGTAAATGATAAATTCGTTATCGATCGTAATATGAACGCATTGACTGTTCTGGAAAATAAACCATTTGATTCTGTAGCATGTTTACGCTGTGGTAAATGTTCTGATCATTGTCCTGCTGGACTACAGCCGGTTAGAATTGCACAGGCAGTAAAAACAAAAGATAAAAAAGCCATGGAAAATCTATGTGCCATGGATTGTATTGAATGTGGTCTTTGTACCTATATCTGTCCATCACGTTTAAATGTTACAGAAAATGTGAGAACAGCAAAACGCCAGTTGATGCTGGCTAAGAAGTAAGGAGGGGCATCATGAAATTTAATTTTAATGCATCACCTAACTTACGTCAGGCACAAAGCACGAAACGCATCATGTTAGAGTTGATGATTGGTTTATTGGTAGTATTCGCCTTCTCTTTGGTATACTACAATAATGCATGGGGTATGGATTACGCTATGCAGGCTGTCAAACTGATGGTCGTATCTTTAGTGGTTGCACTGGTTACGGAATCAGCTTGGGCATTTTTCACGAAGAAAGAAAACAAATTTGATCTTACATATTTAAAGAACTATTTGTCAGGAAGCTTTGGCTGGATTACAGCTATTATACTGACATTGATGTGCAAGATTGATATCACACCATATGCATTAGGTGTATCAACATTCTTTGCCATCTTCTTTGCAAAACTGTTATTTGGTGGTTTTGGAAATAACATTTTCAACCCGGCAGCCGTTGGTAGAGCTATCGTATTTGCAACCTTTATGGGCGCAACAACCGATGTTGTCACAAGTGCAACACCTACAACGATGATTGCTTCTGAATTCAACTGGTTGGTCATTAAACCAGAAATGATTACGGAAATGATGGAAAAACTGGGTGGATTTAAAGATTTATTTATTGGATGGTATCCTGGAGCAATCGGTGAAACAAGTGCATTGATCATTTTATTGGTCGGTGTGGTACTTGCTATCCGTAAAGTAATTGACTGGCGTGTACCAACGATTTATCTTGGAAGTATCTTTGTATTGACAGCGGCTATCGCTTTGATGCGTGGAGTTGGTTCTTATAATGGTCTGCCTGGATTTATCTGGTATCCATTATTACATGTATTAACTGGTGGTGTTGTATTTGGTGCAATCTTTATGTTGACAGATCCTGTTACATCTCCAACGAGTGCACAGGGACGTTGTATCTTTGCATTAGGTGCAGCAATCATTACTGTATTGATCCGTGTAAAAGCAAATCTTCCAGAAGGATGTTTATATTCTATCCTGATGATGAACATGTTGACACCAATGATTGAAAAAGCATTGGAAGGAAAACAATTGGTTTTACGTAAAAAAGCAAGCATTATCTTTGGCGTTGTGGCAGTAGTAGGACTTGGTGCTACATTACTTGCCGGCAGTGTTGTGGAAGCAAAAGAACCTGCTCCACAGGTATTTGTTTCTACAAAAGATGCAGATGTTGATAAATTCAAAGCGGAAGTTACAGAACAATTTGTAAATTCTGATGGATCTACAACATATCGTGTAAAAGCACAAGGATATGCATCTATTCAAAAACCAGATGTATACAATGAATTTGAAATCATTGTAAAAGATAAGAAAATCGTTTCTTTAACTCCTACAAAAGTTAATGATACAGAATATGTTGGAGATCGCATCTTGGCTGAAGATTTCACAAAACAGTTTAAAGATGCCGACCTGACAAAAGATGTACAGGTAGAAGTTAATGATGTTGTTACTGGCGCTACATTCTCCACAAAATCAGCCGTTCGTGCGGTTAAAGAAGTGCAGAATGTAATGGGAAATTAGGAGGTAAGCAAACATGAAAAAAATTATTCATTTAACTGTTTTCTTAGCTCTGATTGCTGCACTTGCTGGTGCTGCACTAGGTTTTGCCAATAAAATGACAGCGCCTGTTATTGAAGCAAATGAGCTGGCAGCAGAAAAAGAAACATTAAAAGAAATCTATCCTGATGTAGCGGATGATGCTTTCAAAAAGGTCGCAGATAATGCATCTGATACCATTGAAAAAATCTTCCAGGTAGAAGGAAAAGGCTATATTTTCAAGATGAAGACCAAAGGTTATAAAGACGGTACAAGTTTCCTTGTAGCACTTGATAAAGATGGTAAAGTAGTTGATTATGTAGCAATCTCTAATGGCGATACACAAGGTTTAGGTACACAGGTTACAGAAGCACCATTCCGTGAAAAACTAAAAGGTGCGGATGCAACAAGCAAAGATATCTTAAATGATACGATTACAGGTGCCACTGTTACAAGTAAACCTGTCATTGAAGGTATTATGGAAGCAGCCAAATATCAGGCTGACAATTTGAAATAGGAGGGATGAATAATGAATCGTAAAGAAAATTTTACAGCAGGTTTCATCCGTGAAAATCCTGTATTCTCACTTTATTTAGGTTTATGTTCTACATTAGCGATTACGACAACCTTAAACAATGCCATTGGTATGGGTGTTGCCGTTATTCTGGTATTGATCATGAGTAATGTTATCATTTCATTGATTCGTAACATTACACCATCTGAAATCCGTATCCCAGTATATATCGTAATTATTGCGACACTGGTTAAAGTTATTCAGATGTTAATCAAAGCATACGCATCAAGTTTGGATAGTGCACTGGGTGTATTTATTCCATTAATCGTTGTAAACTGTATTATCTTAGGACGTGCAGAAGCATTCGCCAGCAAAAATAAACCGCTGGATTCTGCATTAGATGGTTTAGGAATGGGTCTTGGTTATACTGCAAGTATTATTGTAATGTCTGCAATTCGTCAGATTATCGCAACTGGTATCTTGTCATTTGACAATCCATTTGATGTAACACAGAATATTTTCTCTATTCGTATTATTCCAGAGGAATTCACAATTTCTATGTTCTCACAACCATTTGGTGCTTTCTGTACATTCGCTATTTTGGCAGCTGCACTTGCTGCCTATAAGAATCATCAGGCTGATAAAGCTAAAAAACTGGAAAAGGAGGCGAAATAAGGTATGGATTGGGGTAATTTATTCGTTATGCTGATCACGTTTGTTTTCATTAACAACGTCGTCTTAAACCAGTTCCTTGGTATGTGTCCATTCATGGGTGTTTCCAAGAAGAGCAGCTCTGCTATTGGTATGGGTGCTGCTGTTACCTTTGTTATCGTTGTAGCATCTATCGTTACTTATGGTTTGTATTATGGTATTTTAACACCATTGCATCTAGAATTTATGGATTTGATTACTTTCATTCTGGTAATTGCCGCTTTGGTTCAGTTAGTAGAAATGATCATTAAAAAATTAAGTCCAGTATTATATAAAGCGTTAGGTGTATATCTGCCTTTGATTACAACAAACTGTGTTGTATTAAACGTAACATTAAACAATATTACTAATGGATATAATTTCATTGAAATGTTGACATATTCTATTGCGATTCCAGTAGGTTTCACAATGGTACTTTATATCTTCTCTACAATTCGTGAGCGTTTAGAGGCTTGTGATACTCCAGTAGCATTCAAAGGAAATCCAATTGCTTTGATCGTAGCAGGAATCATGGCACTGGCATTCTCTGGATTGATGGGATTGGTATAAAATGGATATCATATTAAAATCTGTCATTTACTTAGGTATCTTAGGTGGGCTATATGCATTGGTTTATTATTTAAATCATAAAACACCTTTACCTAAAGGATGCGAAAATTTAAAAGCAGAGTGCAATGGCTGTCATGACCTATCCTGCTGTAACAACCCTGCACATGATGAATAAGAAAGGGGCAAGGAATCCATGGAAACAGTAATTACTGCGATTGCGATGATGCTTGTTCTAGGAGCAATTCTTGGACTGGGATTAGGTATCGCTGATAAGTTTTTAAGTGTTGAAGTTGATGAACGTATTGAAAAAGTATCAAGCATGCTTCCTAACTACAACTGTGGTAGCTGTGGTTATGCTGGATGTAGCGGACTTGCTGAAGCTTTGGTAAATGGTGAAATCAGTGTCGTTGGTACTTGTAAACCATGTAAACCAGATCAGAAAGCTGCAATCGCTGAATACTTAAATAATACACCGGGACCAGATGGTGTCTGTGTAAAGGTAAAACCTTAAACAAATGAAATAGAGGCAATGTTTATTTACATATGCCTCTATTTTTTTATTTTGTGATAATTTCTGTTTTACATGTGGAAACAAAGGTAGGATCGGAATTTCCATTGGATACCAGTACGACCATACCAAATGCATTTACATGAACTGTGCCCTGTCCAACAGTCTGACCACCTGCATTAATAGATACATTCGTTGTATTTACTGGTAGATATGATTGCACAGCAGACTCACAGTTTGCATCGCAGCTTGTAGGAAGTGGGGATGGTGCTGGTAAATACGAAATCGCCTCATTGTATGTGGCACTCGTTATTCTGATTGCCGCAATACGACATAGCGATATTGCTTCCTGTGGAACACCCTGGGCATTGACTAATTGTAATAAACCAGCATTTGGATTGCTATTTGGTGCAGGCAATAATGAACCTAAACGACCGCTTGCATTATTGCCACTTTCCATAGAAACAACAACGTTATCTGTAGGATATAAGGTAATTAACTGTTCAATGACATTTCGCATTTGTTGAACACATACACATCCTATACTAACAGCTTCTGGTCCAGTTGGTCCTGTAACTCCGGTATTTCCAGTTGGTCCAGTTGGTCCTGTAACTCCGGTATTTCCAGTAGGGCCAGTAGCACCAGTAATTCCAGTGTTTCCTGTAGGTCCAGTCGCACCTGCTAATCCAGTATTACCTGTTGGTCCAGGAATTCCATCCTGGCCAGTAGGCCCGGTCGCACCAGTGATTCCTGAATTTCCAGTGGCACCAGTTGGACCTGTTGCTCCGGTGATTCCAATACTGCCTGTCGCACCCGTAGCGCCTGTAATTCCAGTATTTCCAGTAGGTCCAGTCGCTCCAGTACTTCCACTTGGTCCCGTAGGTCCAGTATCACCTTTATCGCCTTTTGGCCCCCTGTAGTAATAACAGCCACAACATATATCATCATCGTATATGTTATTAAAATCACACATGATTTCACCTCCATTACAGGTTATGTATATACAATTTTAAAGTATATGCAATAACCTGTTTTGTATATAGTATAATTTCAAACGTTATATAGTATTTTTGTATTCAGCTTGACTTTCTAAAAACTGATACAAAAACTATTTTTATTCTGTTATAATGAAGTAAAATAATGAATAAATTTAACCATAAATGGTATTATGATAAATATTATGAAAAATGTGGAAGATATATCAGAATGGTGTAGATCTAATATTTCTTAGAATCGACAAATATATTCATAAATACAGGAAATTATAATTCTAGAATAGGAGGATTTGAAAATGGAAGATTTAGTATATTTAGGAAAATATATAAAATTGCAAAGAGAAAGACGTAATTTGAATATCAGCCAATTAGCTTATAAATGTAACTTTAGTCGCTCTTACCTGAGTCAAATAGAAAGTGGCAGAGTAATACCATCAGAAAAATTAAATAATACTATTGACGCTATTTTTACTTGTTTAAATTTAAATTATCAAAATTATCTAGAAAAAGGTTTATGCTTGCAGCAAGATGTAGATGATTTATTGCACTATATATTTTATAATTTACAAGAGCAAAGAGATGCTTTATATAGCAAAATGAGAAACGAAGAAGAAGATTATAAATCATATAAAGCATTTCCACGTTATTGCCTAAGTAAATTTGTCTATAATGTTTCCATGAATAACCAAACAGATAGTGAATTAGATTATTTAATGAAATCATTGTTAGATAACATTAATATATTTGAGATAAAAGACAGAAGTATATGCTATACTTTTGTAGGTATATACTATAGACAAAAATCAAATTGTGATAAAAGTGAATCTTTTTTATTAGAATCTTTAAAATTTGGTGAATTTAAGGATATAACAGGAATAACATATTATCAATTATCAATAACACAATCATTAAAAAACAGTGTAGCAATTGCTTTACTTAATATTCAAAAATCAATATTGAGATTTAAATGTGATGGGAATTTTAAACGCATAATATATTCGCAAGCACAAGAAGCTATAATATTAGGGAGATGTGGAGAATTGGAAAGAGCTGAAAAAGTTCTAAAAGAAATATTGAATAATTATCAGTTAAATGAGAATTTTAAAAAAACACTCCTTATTAATTTGGCACAATCGAACATTAGTTTAAAAAAATATGAAGAAGCTTTACATATATTAGATGAAATTAATATAGTAAATGATAATGTTATATTTATGAGACTATATGTTTATTATGAATTATCTAACAAAAAAGATTTTAATGAGTATTATGAAAGTAATATTAATAATATAAAGACAATTCTTTTTAAACAGCAAACTAAAATATTACATATGAAAATAAATAACGAAAAACAGAATGAAGAATATTTACATCTTCTTTTGGAAACTCATTCTAATGACAATTTAAAATATGATGTAGATTTGAGGGTATTTGTTTTAGATGAATTAATAGAGTATTATGAAGAAATTGGAAAATACAAGCTTTCTAATAAATATTTAAAAGAAAAAATCAAATTATATGAGGCGTAAATCAAATAAAGAATATTATTCATCAAATATAAAAAAAATTTCAAAAATGAGTTAACTGCTTTTATTAGACCTGTATTGATTGTTCTATTTACATATTATATACTATGACCATAAACAAAGGATGCTCATTTGTTTAATGAAAGCGAACTTAGTAGAATTTCATGTACATTACATGCAGTATGCAAAAATGTGAAGAATTAAGGTATTACTTACCATTGCTGTGGCTTTGATGTTAGTTTACCTGTTATGTATTTCATTTGTAAGCATGATCTGAAAAACAGATACTACTGGATACTGGATTTGCTTACATTTATGTAATTCATAAGGGTAATGTATATCATCATGGAAGTAATGCTACTATGTTTTGCTTCCTTTCATATAAAAGGAGGCGATTTATAAATGAAAGTTGAATATAAACAGATAGTAAAGCGAGGTCTACTCCTTGCCTTAGTTATTATAATTATTCAAAATATATTATTAATGTTGGCGGACGTTCCTACAGAACCTAATTTAGGTTATAATATCTATTTCTCAATTCAAAATTCTAGTAGAGAAATATTTTATACAATTTTTTTGATAATACTTATTCCATCATTGCTATTGATTTATTATTATGATGATTATCATAATAAACACGATAATCTTTGTTTATTAAGAATAGGATATAAGAAATATTATTTACGAGCTATTCTTCAAATATTGATTTTGACTTTTTTACTTAGAATTATAGTTGAGATTGTATTCGTTTTAGAAATACATTTTTTAAAATCTAATATAAATTTCACTTCTTCAGTATCAACACATGCAATATTTGGTGATAAAGCCTTAGTAAATTTACTAGCGTATATAATCACTTCTTCTATAGGAACAGGTGTATTTAGCTGCTTTTGGTTCTCAATTATATACTTTATAAAAAACAAATATATATTTAGAGGAATTATGGTCTTATGGCTTTTTGTTTCAATGATAGGATTTTCAATCATATATCCATTAGCGACTAGCTTATTACTGAATGTATTTATTAGAAAGAAGCTTAAAAATGGTTAGTTTATATAGAAGATTATTTAAATCGCCTTATTTCTTGTTATTCTTTCTATCTTTGATACAACTTTATTTTAGGCGATATTTTATAGAAAGTAATTATACCACGCCAATCGATCAATGGTTAATAACGAATAACACTATAACTATTTTGGTAAATAATGCATTTCTCTTATTACAAGTAAAGAAAATGGGTGTATTAAAGAATGTTAGAGATATGGTTTTAATTAGAATAGGAAAGAACAATTTTTATTTTCAACTTTATAAGATGTCTTTCAAAGGTCTGACATTATATTTTTTCACAACATATATTTTTCTTTCTTTATTATTCATAAATACCCTTTCTATAGTTTCTACATATTTCGTCTTTATTATTCTTAATTTAGTGATCTTCTCTTTATATGAAGTATTCTTTAATTATATGATCATAGAACAAAAAAGTACTCTTTATATTATAGTGCCTTTTATATTTAATATTGTATTCCATTATGTAATTGTTCCGATATTATTTTTTCAAATATAAAAAAGGAGGAAGTAAAATGTTAATTGAAATTAAAGGATTGTCAAAGAAATTCAAGGATAAACAGGTGATAAAGAATTTAGACTTTTGTATAGATAAGGGTGATTTGATTTTAATACAAGGCATTAATGGATGTGGGAAATCAACACTTTTAAAAATTATATCTGGGCTAATGTCTTATGAGAAAGGCTCTATAATTTTTGAAAAACCGCTCAAAATTGGAGCTTTTATTGAAAATCCTAATTTTATTGAGAATGAATCAGCTCTATATAATATGAAGTTCCTAATGGAATTAACAGGAAGTTTTGATAAAGAACTGGTTTCTTCATTATTTAAAGATTTTCAACTTGATATTGAGGATAAAACTATAGTTAAAAAATATAGTATTGGAATGCGTCAAAAATTAGGTATTATTCAAGCAGTAATGGAAGATCAGGATTTTATATTATTTGATGAACCAACTAGAGGTCTTGATAAAGCTAGTATGAAATCATTTGACAAACTAATCTCTGAATTGAATAAAATGGGAAAAACATGTATAATATGCGCACATGATGGTGTTTCAAATATAAATTTTAATAAATTGTATGATATGGAAGAAGGACATCTAATTGAAAAGACAAATATTAAAGTATAGATTTATAATAACCGCCATATTTATTACGCTAATATTTGTTTTTTATTTCAACAGAGATAACTATATTCTTATGGTTTATTTTGTTCCGAAAAGAATGATTGAATTGGTCTTCACATTAACTCTTATATTGGCAAATGGTTATTTCTTGATTGACAATATATACTACTATGTGAAAATGTATAATGAAATAGTAATCAGATCAAGTAAAGATTATTATTATACATTGTTATTGAAAAAAATATTATATTGTTTCGTTTTACTAGGTATTTCACAATGCATTTTAAATTATATAGCTTGTGGCGAAATTTTATTAGGAATAACCCTTTTATATTTTTCAATTATCATTTCTGTATTTTTCATATTAAATAGATTTTTAGGAAGTATTTCTCAAGACATATTGATAATCATTTTTTCATTTTGTATTTTTATCTTGAAATGCTTGTATTATATATTTTGAATTAAGAAAACTTTGTTTAATAATTTTTGAAATATCAACATCGTTTTTTTCAATAAAGTACTTTATACTATAAAGAATCAGTTAACAAAAAAGATAGGGCATTTGCTAAGCAAGATGTTTAGTAAAGCTCTTTTTTTGAGACTTTCTATTAAATAAGGCACTTATTAATATAAACTATGATTCCTGTATTTGATAATTTCATATAGTATAATTTATGTTAATATAGTATACTAAAGGTATCAGAAAGCTAGCTATTATCTTTCTTTAGAAAAATATCTCAATCTATCACTAAATTATAATGAGCATTACAAAACAAGGAGTAGTAGGAATACAAGATAGTATTGAGTGATTTTTAAATTTATATCATCGTTTAGCTAAAAAGTCTAAAAGAAAGGATATTGATTATGAGAGAAGAAATGAAATACATTTTAAAGACAAAAACGACAGTCTTTTGTTTTATCATTTTGTTGATGTTCAATATGTTTCAATTATACAATTTTGTAACTAGAGAAGATGTTGTCACAAAAGAATCGATCAAACAGGAAATGAAGGATTTAGAATTATTTTATATGGGATTGACATCATATGTAGAATCAACAGATTCTCCAAAATACAAAGAGGTATTTGAAATTCTTTATAAGAATAATTTGGCTTTAGCTAATTTCCATCATCAAGCCTACGATCAAATGGATGAGGATAAAACTTTAAAAGATTATAAAAAAATTATATTAAAATTAAATATATTAGAAACTTTGTTGGAAATCAATCTTTATGCAGATGGAAATACAGTTTATCCTTATTATCAAGAAAAATACTCATTAGAAATAGAAAATCATAAAGATTTTATCAATGAGGAGGCTTTTGGCTTTGATACCAAAAGATTATCAAAACTTGGTGGTGTCGCAACAAAGGATATTCAATATAAAGCTAATTGTCAGAAATTAGAGTATTATTTTAAAATGTTAGATCAAGATATGGTGGAAGTAACAGAAAAAGATATAAATCCTTGGAGCTATCTGATTTATCATTTAGGAGATCAGAGTTACGCAGAAACAGTCATTGTGATGATTGGCATGTTATATACGATTTCCTGTGTGATGATGCTAAGAAAAGATCATCGTTTGTATCTGATGTGTATTCAACCAACTTCTTTATTTCGAATCGTGATGAAACAGGTCATGATGATAGCTCTAACTTATTTGCTTATTATTGTATTGTCTTTATTGATACCTGTTTTATTACTAGGGGTTCAATATGGTTTTGATGGATTGCGACAACCAGTATTCATGTATAAAGATGGATTAACAGGCTTTCAATTATTTGATCATGGCGATGTAATAAATTATGTCGGATTGTCTTATCTTCCGACAAAAGAGAATCTTGGACAAACACTTGAAGTGTCAATACCATCAGAAGTACAAATGACAACTTTTTTAAATAATATGAGCTTAGCTGTATTATTGTTAACTATGAAAATAATAACATTTATTACAGTCACAGTAAGTATTACTTTCTGGTTGCGAAAGGTTCCTTATATCATTATGACAGGTTCTGTATTGGTAGGATATTTATTTGTTTCACAATTGTTCTATCCACATGCGTTGTCAATAAATCCATTTAGTATGGAAAATGGATTCAAGATACTTGGTGGAGGAGCTACGATTACTTATTTACATGCGATTTTGATTTTAATAGCAACATGGCTGGTATTGATTGTGTTTAATAAAATCATTTCAGATAAATGCAGTATTGAATAAGGAGAAAAATGAGATGGAAACTATATTAGAAGTAAAAAAGCTGAAAAAAAAGATTGGGAAAACTGAAATTTTGCATGATATTTCATTTTCAGTATTTGAAAATGAAATCGTAGGTTTTGTGGGGCCAAATGGAGCAGGTAAATCTACTACCATGAAATGTATAACAGGTTTATTCAAAGTTCCTAAAGATATGGTATATATTATGGGAAAAGATATGTATGATCACCATGTGGAAGCTTTGCGGTATTTAGGAGCAAGTATTGAGGCACCTGCTTTATTTCCAGACTTAAATGGATATGATCATTTTTCGATGGTGGCAAATTGGAGAAAAGAGAAAAAAGAAAATCTACAGGAGTTATATGAATTAAGTGGATTAAAAAAGGAAGCTTTAAAAAGACCAGTACGTACATATTCAATGGGAATGAAGCAACGTTTAATGCTATCATTGACATTGATTGGTTCTCCCAAACTGCTATTGTTGGATGAACCATTAAATGGATTAGATCCACAGGCGACGTTTGAGTTTAGAGAAAAACTATTGGATTTAAGAAAACGAAATACAAGTATCTTATTATCTTCTCACCAATTAAATGAGGTAGAAAAGATATGTGATCGTATCGTGTTTATAAAAGATGGCAGAATCGTGAATTCTATTACTACTGAAGCTTTACAACAAATGCAATATTATACATTTCAATTACAACCTATTGAAAAAGCAAGACAAGTATGTAAAAAAATGAATTTAGAAATAAGAGAAGAAGGTACACATGTATCCATTCGTTTTGATACTCCACAGATATTGAATGCATTCTTTAAGGCTGTTGTAAGTGAAAATATTGATATCATAGAAGTGAATAGTGCAGACCATTTGGAACAGTATTATAAAAATTTATATCGAAATGCGGAGAAATAGCGTATGAAACAGTTAATAAAAAATGAGTGTCGAAGGTGGTTTACAAGAAAAAAAATCTGTGCATTCTTATGTCTGATGGGCTGTTGCGTATTGTTTTATGAATTTTATTACCATCAAAGCTATCTCTCATATTATGAAAAAGAATACGTAAATTTAAAAAATGAATATACAGATGTAAGCTCGGTGATGAGAATTTATGGAATGAATATGAAAATAGATGATAGTGAAGATTTAAAGATAGCATATGATATATATGATAAAGAATATCAATTATTAGCAAAAGAAATGAATCTATGGAACAATAATACAGATGGACGATTTGATGAGGAATTGTTATCTTTGGAAAAGCAGCGGGATGAAAACCTTTTACGTTTAGAAGAAAATCGAATAGAACCAATGAATATGCAGATTTATCGTAATACACCTGAAGATTTAAATAATCGCATAAAATTACGGGAAAGTTATGAACAACAGCATATCAAAGAGAAAGTGGTCAAGAATGTGCCAGATGTCAATTATGTCTTATATAAAATATTTTCTGGCTCTGATGCGACGATTTTTCTGATTCTGTTTATCTTGTGTATTGTGAATTTTAACATCTGGTCATCGGAATTTGAAAATCAAACATATCGGTTGGCGTTCATTCAACCATATCAAAGAAAAAGTATTTATATATCTAAATTACTTGTGCAGATCATCATGAGTCTTGGTCTATTCTTCTTGATGATTGTGACCCTTGCTACATGTGCATATATTCAATATGGAGTTGGGGAACCAATCATTGTAGCAGTGAATCAAACAATGCTGCATGGTGTACAAACATCCGCTGATCAGGTGTTTACATATGTAACAACTTCATCACTGCTGATAAAATTTCTATTACGCCAGATTCTGTATATTAGCATATTAGAGATTGTAATCCATACTGTTTCATTTTTTGCGAAGAAAACCGAATTGAGTTTGCTGGTAATTTTTACACTATTGATTGCGATGGTCTTTGCTGGTTTAAGTGAACATGCCAATCTGATAAATATTTATCAATTAGAAAAGTTATATAGTGAAACACAATACGTGTCGCAGTTATCAACATTTGGCATGTTGGCTTTGATAGGTATCCTATGTTTTTTCATTAATTATTTATATCTTGTTTATTGCGATTTAAAAGGATAGTCAAGCTATATGAAACTCTATATTATAAGTGATTTCTAATACTTATAGAAAAGGGTGTTAATAAAAGAGGAAGAATCAATTATTATCATGAATCTTCCTCTTTCGTTTTTTACGGTTTTATATTAACTCATTTTTGGCTTTCATGATTGTTCTCAATAATTTTTCACCGTTACTTAAGCTATGCGCTAAAAAATATTAAGAATATGCGAATACCTATTTTGTATATCAAAATGGATAATTGTGCATACTTATAAGAAAAGGGCGGTGTTTTTATGTTTGTTGAAATTAGAGAGTGGAATGAGGAAGATGCGTTTGCTTTACATTCTTTATCAAAACATCCATATTTGTCAAAAGAACGATTATTTCGATATTTTTATCCAGATACATTTTTAAATGCAATGAGTACGATTTACTTTTATCAAAATGCAGATCCGAAACGCTTTTTATATCGTGCTGTAATCGTAGATGGAAACGTTGCGGGTTTTATCAGCGCACAGGTGAAGAATGAACATTCTGCAGAGCTTTCATATTGGCTTGGAGTCAAATATTGGAGAAAGGGGATTATGAGTAAAGCAGTATCTTTACTATGCAAGGAAGCATTTGATAAATTGCCTGTTTTTTGTATATATGCAATGGTAGATCAAAAAAATATTGCTAGTCAGAAAGTATTGGAGCACAATGGTTTTCAAAAAGAGAAAATAGAACACCTGTTTATTTATCGAAAATATAAATAGATTGAAAATATATTCACATCATGTTAAATTAAATAATGTGAATAGGGCAGGAGGTAAAGATGATTAAACTATGTTTTTTTGATTATGGCAATCATGATTTAGATGTAGAAAAAGAATTAATGATCGATGTGGATGTAATAGATTTTATAACAGATCAGATTCAAAATATATCTTTTGATTCCACAAGTAATGAAGCAGATTTAGAGGATAATTGGATATATTGGTTTAATAGTAATGATGAAAATGAAGCTGTATGTAAGCTGGATAAGTTGATTTCATCTAAAATAAAAAAAGGATCAAAATTGAAATATAAAATTGAAATTGATGAAATGTAGATATATAGTTTGAGCGAATTTTTTAGAAAAATCATGATTGGAGATTGACATATCTTATGAAGTGTAATATAGTGTACTTGTACAATAAGTACACTATATTACACTTTTCTAATGGAAGGAGTGATGATGTGGATATCATTATCAGTAATAACAGTAGTAAGCCTATTTATGAACAGATTATTTCACAGATAAAAGCAATGATTATGAGTGGAGAATTGCAATCCGGAGAAATGCTGCCATCCATGCGCGCGCTGGCAAAATCATTACATATCAGTGTAATCACTGGCCAAAAAGCTTATGAAGAATTACAAAGAGATGGCTTTATTGAAACGGTAACTGGAAAAGGAACCTTTGTTGCTGCGCAAAACAAGGACTTTATCCAAGAGGAACACTTACGCCAGATCGAACAAAAGCTTATGGATGCTGCAGATTTAGGAAGAAGCAGTGCTGTTTCATTAGAAAAAATGATAGAGCTATTGACGATGTTTTATCAAGATGATGAATGATTATCTAATTGATATCGCTGAAATAGACAAGGAGGATTCACAAAGATGGAACAAAGTTTGATTATAAAAAATGTGAATAAAATATTCCCTCAATTCACATTACAAAACATACATATGGAAGTACCAGAAGGAACGATTATGGGGTTTGTTGGTGAAAATGGTGCTGGAAAAACAACCACGATTCAATGCATTTTAAATTTATTAAAACTGGATGATGGTGAAATCGAAGTGCTGGGTAGAAAACATACAGATCCTGTTTTAAAAGATGACATCGGCGTTGTATTTGATGAAAATAATTATTTTGATACTATGAATATCCAACAAATAAATAAGATGATGCTAAAAATTTATAAAAACTGGCATGCAGATGAATTTTTTGAAATGTGTCATTCACGATTTGCATTGCCAGAAGATAAGTTGATTAAAGATTTTTCAAGAGGCATGCATATGAAATTAGCGATTGCCATGGCATTATCGCATGAGGCGAAGTTATTAATATTGGATGAACCAACGAGTGGTTTAGATCCTGTCACAAGAGATGAAATATTAGATATTTTTCTTGATTTTGTACAAGATGAACATCATTCTATCTTGTTGTCCTCACATATCTCTACAGATATAGAAAAAATTGCTGATTACATCACTTATATTCATGAAGGCAGTGTGATCTTTAGTAAATCTAAAGATGAATTATTAGAGAACTTTGGTATTATGCGTTGTAGCAAAAACCAAGCTTCATTGATTGATGAAGAAGATATTATTGCTAAATTAGAACATGATTATTCAGTTGATATTTTGGTAGATCATAAGAACAAAATGGAAAAGAAATATAAGGATATCATTATGGATAAGCCAAGTATTGATGATATCATGTTGCTGTATGCGAAAGGAGAAAGAAAAGTATGTTAGGGCTATTATATCGGGATTTTATCAATTTAAAAGCTTCCTTAAGGTCAATTATATTATCATCTATCTTTATTATGGTGGTCGCAATCTTTTTTAACTATGGAATGATTATGGTGATTAGTTTACCTGTATTCTTTGCATTTTCAATCACGGGAAGTTTTCAATGTGATGCAGCTTTAAAATGGAATAAAAAATGTATGACATTACCAATATCTGCAAAAAATGTTGTATTCGCAAGATATCTGACATTTGCTATATTAATGGGTATAGGTGCATTATTTTCCTTTGTATTTGGTGTTGTTTATATGAATATAACAAATTTTTCACAAACAAATCATCACTTTACTTTGCAATTAGGAATGGCGATTGCCTTACTTATGCCATTATTTTATGCTTCATTGTTTTTTCCAAGTATTTATTATTATAAAGGAGAAAAACTGGAAATGGCGATGCTTACGTGTATGATTTTGATGTTTTTAATCTTTGGTGGTGGTGCTTTGATTATTAAATACACAACGATTTCTTTTCAATATACAGATTTAAATATGTATGTTTACGTATTTTTAGCGATATCCCTAGTATTATTTATTCTTTCATACTTCCTTAGTTTAAAAATTTATGAAATAAAATCTATAGAATGATAAAAAATGAAAATTATTACGAAAATATTTTCAAAAAAAGATATATTTTAGAAACAAAATACGGTATAATAGAGGCTGTATAGTGAGGAGAGATGATATGGCCGCAAAAGATTTATTGATACCAAAATATTATGAAAACAAGTTGGATATCATATCCACAGAGATAGCGATTAAATATGTCAAGGATTTATTTGAAAGAAGACTGGCGCATCATTTGAATCTGATGCGTATCAGTGCACCGCTTTATGTAAGAAAAAGCAGTGGTTTAAATGATGATTTAAATGGGATTGAACGCCCAGTTGATTTTGATATAAAAGAAATCAAAGATGAAGATATTGAAATCGTACATTCTTTGGCAAAATGGAAACGTATGGCGTTAAAACGCTATAACATGAATATTGGAAAAGGTATCTATACCGATATGAATGCAATACGACGTGATGAGGTCTTGGATAATCTTCATTCTACGTATGTGGATCAGTGGGACTGGGAAAAAATCATTGATGAAAAAAGCCGTAATGTTGAATTTTTGAAAATGACAGTTCGTAATATTATGAAAGCGTTAAAGGAAACGGAAAAAGAACTGGATATTGTATTTGAAAATCTAGAGCCTTTTATTCAGGAAGATGTTTATTTTATCACTTCTCAAGAATTGGAAGACCGTTATCCTGATTTAACACCGAAACAAAGAGAATATGAAATTACCAAGCAATATAAAACAGTATTTATCATGCAGATTGGTGATGTATTAAAAAGTGGTCAAAAACATGATGGTCGTGCACCGGATTATGATGACTGGGCATTAAATGGTGATATTTTATTATATTATCCAATTCTGGATTGCCCTATTGAAATCAGTAGTATGGGCATTCGTGTAAATAAACAATCATTACAGGAACAGTTGAAAAAAGCTGGTTGTGAAGAACGTTTACAACTCCCATTTCATCAAATGCTGATGAACGATGAATTGCCATTAACCATTGGTGGAGGAATTGGTCAAAGCCGTATCTGTTTGATTCTATTGAACAAAGCACACATTGGTGAAGTACAGGTAAGCCAGTGGGATGATGAAATGGTGAAAGTCTGTGAAGAACACCATATTACATTACTATAACAGGATAGAAGTTCATATATCCTGTTTTTTTATGGTATAATGATACTACAAATATTTGGGAAAGTGAGTGAGGAAAATGGAAGTACAAGAAATAATAACGCAGTTACAGGGTATGTCTAATGAAAAATATAAGGCTAATGTTGTGAAAATGGGTATTCCGGAAGCAAATAGCATTGGCGTATCAACAGGAGAAGTTCGCAAGTTAGCGAAAACCATTGAAAAATCAAATGCATTGGCATATGCATTATGGGAAAGTGGATATCATGAGGCAAGATTACTGGCAGTGCTTTTATTTGATAAAAAGACATTAACCATCAAGGAAGCTGCTAAGTTAATGGATGATGTGATATCCTGGGATTTATGCGATCATTTATGTAAGAATCTGATTGTGAAAATCAAAGGGTTCACAGAGCTGATCAATGAATGGATCATATCCAATGATACATATAAAAAACGCGGTGCTTTTACCTTAATGGTCGCAGATGTTATTCATAATAAGAAAATCACAGAAGATACCATAGATGAGTATTTGGATATGGTAAAAAATTATAGTGATGATGATCGAGATCATGTAAAGAAAGCTGCCTCATGGGCATTACGTGAGATTGGAAAGAAGGATTTCACAGAAAATGAAAAGGCTATTTTGCTGGCACATGAGTTAAAAGAGGGCAGTAAGCCCCAGCAATGGATTGCGAAAGATGCTTTAAAAGAACTGGAAAATGTTGTGAAGGTAGAAGGTAGGGGAAGGCTAATTTCCGCAGATTCCATGATGGGTAAAGAAAAAGATGAATGAGATAATTGTAAAAGAAATTCAGGTCAAAGATTTGTTAACGAAATCTAATCTTCCTGATAGTGATTATGTGATTAATCCTTATACAGGCTGTGCACATGGCTGTCGTTATTGTTATGCTAGTTTTATGAAAAGATTTAGCGGACATAAAGAGCCGTGGGGAAGTTTTGTGGATGTAAAGCATTGCGATAAATTAATGAATACCAAAAAGCTGATAGGGAAAACCGTGTTTCTATCATCCGTGACGGATTGTTATCAGCCTATCGAAGAACAATATGAAAAGACCCGCTCAATTTTAAAACAACTAAGGGATGTTGATTGCACGTTAAATATCTCTACGAAATCAAAACTGATTTTAAGGGATATTGATCTTTTAACGAAATGTAAACATTGTACTGTATCCATGTCTATCAATACATTAGATGAAGATTTTAGAAGGAAAATGGATCATGCTAGTACGATAGAGGATCGTTTTTCTACTTTAAAACAACTACATGAACATGGAATTTATACCATTTTATTTATGTCGCCAATTTTTCCCATGTTGACAGATTGGAAAGGCATCATAGAGAAAAGCAGGGATTTCGTTGATTGTTTCTGGTTTGAAAATTTAAATTTGAGAGGAACCTATAAGAAGGAAATTTTGGATATCATAAAAACAGATTACCCTCAATATATGGATTTATATGATCAAATCTATCACAAAAAAGATAAATCTTATTGGCAAAGTCTTGCGAAGGATATTCATGATTATTGTATGGAACATAAGATTCCACATATCAATTATTTTTACCATGAAGAACTGGTAGAAGAAAAGAAACAGAAAAATGCATCGTAAAAAAGAGAAGATTTGTTCATTTCCAATGCCAATAAGTTAAGGGCATTGACAACAATGAAAAGTGATATCTAGTGAATTTCCCACTAGGTACCACTTTTTATTTTTCACTATTGACAAAAGAATCAAAATTTGGCCGCTTACGCGGCTTTGTTTATAAGTGAATGCACACAAAGGAGGACTTCATTTATGTTATTCATTTATAAACAGAATTCATTTGACACTTTTCATTTGAATACGATTCATGTTTCATTCTCATGTATATTCTTTTTTTCTTTGTTTCTATTCTTTATTTACTATTCGCTAAGCCTGGTTTTAGGTTATAATGGAGGTAACTTATATGGTAGATAGTGCTATTCATGCCGTACATGATTATCTACCCGATGCATCCCTGCATTTTTTAGAACTTATCAAAGGCGATAATCCTGATTCTTTTACCAGATTACGGAAACTATCTGTTCTTGATATTATTTATCAAATGTTTGATCGAAAAGGGTGCTCACAATGGAGTGATATTATGAACTTTTACGATGACCTCAATAAAAAACAAACAATAACAGAAACTGGCTTTTACCTTGCCAGAAAAAAATTCAATCCTGAGGCATTGCGTGTCATGAGCAATGAGTTTATTGCCAATTTTTATGACAACAATGCCGATGAAATGAAAAAATGGAAAAACCATCTAGTACTATCCGTTGATGGTTCCAAGATCATCCTACCTAATACAAAAGAGAATGAAGCCATCTTTGGTCGTATAAATGCGAAGCCTACATCCAAAGATTTTGATTCCAAACCTGTTAGTGGTCTTTTATCTACCCTTCATGATTGTTTGAACGATACGTTTCTTGATGTAAAGTTTGGTCCATGTTCATCAAGTGAGAAGTATTTCGCTTCGAAGCATATCACAACATACTGCGAAAACTTCATTGATAGTGCCATTTTCACCTTGGATAGAGGATATCCATCTATGAGACTTGTAGATCAACTGATAAACAGTAAGCAATATTTCGTATTCAGATTACCTAGTAGTTTTTTGAAAGCATATACAAATCAAATAAAGGCGGGAGAAGACAAGGTCATACACATTACCTTTGATAGAGAAAGTACGAATCAATATCGAGATGACATTCAGTTTCGACAGCATCTGATGAATACCACGTATACCCTACGATTCACTAAATTGATTATAGGACAGGACAAAGACGACCAAGATATCGTTGAATTACTAATGTCAAACTTACCAGAAGATGAATATAGTAAGGATGATTTAAAAGAACTATATCATTTACGTTGGAGGATTGAAACATCTTATAACAGATTAAAAAACAGGATGAAACTGGAGAATTTCAGTGGATACAAATCAACACTTATTTATCAGGATATATACGCAGATATCTGGCTATATAATATCATATCATTAGAAATCTTGTATGCGAATGATCAAGTAGCGATAGAACAGAAACAGGAGGGAGAATACATACTAAAGCGAAATTTCAATAAAGCAATAGGAATTATGAAGAAGTTATTTATAAGGGCATTAATCAGCATGGATGAAGATACAAATGATTATGCATTATCAGTAATAAAGGATAATATAGCAGGCAATTTAGTATGGATTAAAAAAGGACGTGCCTATGAACGAAAGCGAACAACAACGCCTTCTTCAATGTCTTATAAAAGCACGTATTAGTCTAATTTTTATCAAGAATCAAAATGTTGTTTTCATAATGCCATAAATCTATCTATATATCAGAAAAAACGCAAAAAAAAGAGGAATTAGCCTTTGATTT